>JAHBUR010000020.1 GCA_019637975.1 Bacteroidota bacterium
GAGAGCAGAGAGGCCGTCTTATCGCCGATGATTTTCATATACGTCGACTCATCCATG
Source organism: Bacteroidota bacterium (assembly GCA_019637975.1). Lineage (NCBI taxonomy): Bacteria > Pseudomonadati > Bacteroidota > Bacteroidota bacterium. Next base: position 58 of record JAHBUR010000020.1, read on the forward strand.
TCGAGCTTGCGGCTTTTCAGGATTTGGTGGATTTCCCCCTCACTCATCCGCTTCACTGCCGTAGATGTAATCTTCAGGAATTCCACATCATCGTTGTCGAGCGAAAGCAGCAATCCCTTTGAGAGCAGATAATCTCCCATTAAAACGGCAATCTTATTCTTCCACACCGCATTGATGGAAGCGAGGCCGCGTCGTGTATCGGCATCATCAACAACATCATCGTGTACGAGCGTTGCCGTGTGAAGAATTTCGACAAGCGTCGCGCCGCGATAGGTTTTGGTATTGACTCCGCCGCACAGTTCCGCACTGAGCAGAACAAGTATGGGCCTGACACGCTTTCCTTTTTGTTTGATGATATATTTCGTGATGAAATCCATCAACACGATTTTGGATCTGATGGATTCGGCGAACACATCTTCAAACTGATCAAGATGGTGCTGTATGGGAGAGGATATCTGTTTAAGATCCAAGAATGAGATGTACTTTCAAGGGATGTGAATGATTGATTAGCCGGCGTTACTCTCCGGTTGCTGCACGTTTTCGCTTGCCGCGCCATGCAAGCGCCGAGATGCCGATGCTGAGTTCGTACAACACAATAAGCGGAACAGCGAGTAGAATTTGACTTACAGGATCGGTTCCCGGCGTGAGTACTGCGGCAAGCACAAACACTCCGACGATCGCATGTCGCCGGTAGTGCCGCATGAATGCCGGTGTGAGAATGCCCAATTGCGAAAGAAACCACGACACCATCGGCAGTTCAAACACAACTCCCGCCGCCAGCATAATACTGATGACGAAGTTCATGTACTCGTTGATGGCAATGTTGTTTTCGATCTCTGCCGAGCCGAAGCCTGCAAAGAACGACATCGCCGAAGGCATCATGATAAAATAGGCAAACGCAATTCCCGCAAGAAAACAGAACGATGAAAAGAATACAATGGACTTGATGTACCGCCGTTCTTTCGGCATCAGTCCCGGAGCAATGAAGGCCCATATCTGATACAAAATGTTCGGAATGCTGAGAATGACACCGCCCGCAATTGCCACTTGCATGTACAGGAACAACTGTCCGAACGGCTTCAGGTTCTGAAGATGTATCGGCTGCTGTCCTTCGGCGAGGTTGGCGTTCAGGTTCTTCACCGGCTGCAACAGGACTTTGTCCATGATGAAGTCTATGAAAATCCAGACAACGATTGTTGCAATCACCACTCCTGCCAACGCCCAGATCACACGCCAGCGCAATTCCTCGAGGTGGTCGAGGAATGTCATTTCTTTCTCTTCTCCTGCTTCGTTTTCTTGTGCAGGATTGTCGTACGCCGCTTCGTTCACGCGTGCTTAAAAGAGTTCATACTCGTATTGAATGCCGAGGGAGAATGCTGCAAGGGACTTCTTCTTCTGTGAAAAGAACGGAATGTCGTTGACCGGAATAGATGTGTAATCCGCATCAATCACGATCGGGATGCCGGCGCCAAGTTTCTTCAACGGTGCATGGAGGCCGAAGCCATACCTTGCTGCGGCTGCTCCCTCGTTTCCGTAAATGGAAGTGTATGGGTTAATCGTTCCACCAATTCGAACCGAAGCGATCTCGAACACCGTTACTCCGATGCCGAAGCCCCAATAGTCCTTGCGGGCATACCTGCTGTTGGCGGCATTTTTGTATTCCCCGGCGACATGCACACTAATGGGGTCAAGCGCTTCAAACGAATCGCCGTGCATCGAATAGCAATATGAGAATCCCAAGCGCAAGTAATGTGGCATTGTTATAGTGCTACGCGATGTTGCTTGCGTTGCGAGTATGGTTGTTTGCCGCTCTTGTTTGAGTGCCGATCCGATATTTTGAACGCTCAAGCCCAGATTCAATTGATGGAGAAAGCTGCTGTTCTCGTCGTTGAATGGGATGACATAGAGAATGCCGAAGTCGAACAAAACCGGCAACTGTGTTGTCTTGGCAAAAGCATTTGCGGAACCGGCACTTGGTCCTTGAACCTTTGCAATGGAGTTGAATGTTTTGACTGAAAGTCCGAAGCTCAGGTGATCATCATATTGCTTTGCCAGCCCTACGCCGATGGTGTGATCATACATTGATATTGTGGTACCGTCACCTTCAGGGTTCTGGTTTGTCGTGACCATCAGTTCTCCCATCGAAAATCGATTATACAACAAGCCGATGTTCACGAAGCTGGTAGGAATTGTTGCGGCAAAGGAATAGTACTTCATATCCATACCACTCAACCAATCCATCGCCCTGCGGGAATATGTGAAGGACACATGGGGCAGTCCGGCAAGCCCCGCTGGATTGTAAAACATTGCAGCATTGTTATTGGGTAGCGAGACAAATGATTCCCCCATGGCAATGCCGTGCGGGTCGGTTGGGACGTCAATGGAACGGCCTTTTTCCAGAATAATGTTGTTTTCAAGCTGCTGGGCGGAACTTTGACTGAACAGAGTAACGAGAAGCAGCGTCAGCGGAAACACAAATTTGCTGTTCATGATATTTCTCCAAGAGCAGATTCTTCATTTTGTGAGATCAGGGTACAACGGAAACTTCACGCACAATTCTTCCACCTTCTTCGCAACGGATTTGTACACATCCGGCTTGCCGATGTTGATGATGACTTCGTTAATGAGATCGCCGATGTATTCCATTTCGGCCTCTTTCATGCCGCGTGTCGTCAATGCCGGCGTGCCGATGCGGATGCCGCTGGTAATGAGCGGACTCTTGTCGTCGAAGGGGACGGCGTTTTTGTTGACGGTAATGCCCGCCTCGTCGAGTGCCTCCTGCGCATCTTTGCCCGTCACGCCCTTGCTCCGCAAATCAACCAACATCAAATGATTGTCCGTTCCGGCAGAGATGATGTAGAAGCCTAACTTCACGAGCTTTGCTGCAAGAGTCTGGGCATTCTTGATGATTTGCTGTGCATAGACCTTGAATTCAGGCTGCAGCGCTTCCTTGAAAGTAACCGCCTTTCCGGCAATCACATGCATCAGCGGCCCGCCTTGAATGCCGGGGATAACCATGGAATCGAGCAACTCACTCATCTTCTTCGTGCGTCCTGATTTTGGCGCCACAAGTCCGAACGGATTATCGAAATCCTTCCCCAACAAAATCAAACCGCCGCGTGGGCCACGGAGTGTTTTGTGTGTGGTAGATGTGACGACGTGGCAATGGGGAACCGGATCGTTCAACAAATCGGCGGCAATCAAACCTGCCGGGTGTGCGATATCTGCAAACAGAAATGCGCCGACCTTATCCGCAATCTCTCTGAAAATCTTATAATCGATGTTGCGTGAATAGGCGCTCGCACCGACGGTAATCATCTTCGGCTTCTCGCGCTTTGCAACATCTTCCACTTCGTTGTAGTCGATGTAGCCTGTATCTTTGTTGACGCCATATGCAACGAAGTTGTACATCTGCCCGGAGAAATTCACCGGTGAGCCGTGTGTCAAATGTCCGCCGTGGGAGAGATTCATTCCCATTAGCTTGTCGCCCGGCTTGACGAATGTGAAATACACCGCCATGTTTGCCTGCGAGCCTGAATGCGGCTGAACGTTTGCATACTCGGCGCCGAACAGTTGCTTTACACGGTTGCGTGCCAAATCTTCCACGACATCAACAAACTCGCATCCGCCGTAGTAGCGCTTTCCGGGATAGCCTTCGGCGTACTTGTTGGTGAGCGGGGTTCCTACCGCCTCCAGCACGGCACGGCTGACGAAATTTTCGGAGGCGATAAGTTCGAGTTTGGTGTTTTGGCGGTGGATTTCGTTACTGACTGCGGAAAAAACTTCGGGGTCGTACTTCTGTAGGTTGTTCATGGTGTCCTCAGCGATTGAAATAGAAAGGCTGCGATCTCAGGGAGAAATCGCAGCCGGCAAAGCTACTCTTCTTCGTAGCGGACAAACCACGGTTCGACGATCGTCAGAGAGAACGATACGCGAATGATGTTGTCCTTTACGAGATTTGTCGAAATGAGATTCGGTTGCACAACCGTCGACTTCGACCCGCGTTGGGCATACTCGATTCCAACATTCATACGCGTTTCGCCGGCGACAGGCATTGTAAATCCGCCCGTGAAAGCCCACTCATTGATCGGCTCGCCGTAGATTTGAAAATATGTTTGATTGTAGGAAAACCCGAGGCGATACGTGAGTTTGTCGAACCATCCGCTTGCATCTTTTATCGGCAGTTTCTCTGCGCCAATACCGAAGCGGTTGTTGTTGCGGATGTTGAGAAGCGGCTGTCCGTCATAACGGGCATTCTTCCAAGCCTGCGTGAAATAGTCGGCGGCGACGATCCACCGGTCGGAGAACTGGTACGCAATGCCGACTCCGATTGCCACGGGGATGCTCAACCGTTTCTCGGCGGTGGCAAACGTATCCGATTCGCTGGTGAAGATAATTCTGTTGCTGATGTCCAGCTTCAAGTTCGATTCTGTTGTCACGGCAAATCCGAGCGAAAGGGGTCGCAGGGCTTCGCCAAGTACGCCCAAGCCGTTGTACATGCCGCCAATCGTGAAACTCAATCCGCGTTTCTCCTCGTCGGAGTTGAGCGTACCACCGGACGTTCCCGAGGTAAGGGGGATGAATGTCCGCTCCACAGCGGTTTGCCCGAAAAAGTAATTCACTCCGAGTCCCAGAGAAATATCCTGATGCGGCGCGTACGATAACCCGACAATCGCTTTCGTCAGGCTGCCGCTGCCGATTTCGTTAATCCGGTAGTCAATATTCGCCTGCGAATTCCGGAACGATGTGTTATACCCGACGTAGCTGAATGGAGAAAAGCCGCCGACCAGAACAATTCCGTTTGCAGGAGAAATCGGAAACGCCAGCATCGCTCCGCTGAATAATCCTTTTGCCTGATACAAGGACTTGTTAGACTCTGCTGTGTTAATCCCTTCATAGACGCCGCCCGCTTCGATACGAACCCTGCTGATGCGGGCCCACGACGCCGGCGATAGTGTGTTGATGGTATTCCCTGAAGGCAATCCGAAGGAAGTATAGCCCATGCCTGTACTGCGAACTCCCGGATTATACCGGACATCGCCGATGCCGAACATCGTGTATGCCGAACCGCCGTTTCCCGCGAACACGCTTGTCGCGCAAAACAGCGCTGCACAAACACCCGCAAATACCTTTCTCACATTTCCTCCTAATTCTGAAACACTGAATACTTGATCAGGATACGCGGGCGCAATGCCTGATCGGTCACATTGCTGCTGTAGAATCCGAACAGATCGAGCGTACCGAATTCATTCACTGAAGGTTGTCGAAGGAGCAACCCGTAGTTGGTTCCCCCTTCCCAAATCTGTACCTGACGCCGCACGTCGAATGTGAACGTGTTGGCCGTTCCCGATTTGAGCGCGCCGGGTGAGGAGAAGGCTTCGAAATTGGTGGAATCATCGGTGAGGAGGGCATGAACAACCGGCGCCGGATCGGAAGTGAACTTGCTGACATTTGTTATCAAAGGATTCCGCTGCAACTGCAACTCCGCCGAGTTGATAATTGCGCCCCTCGGAATTTCCGACACGTCGAACCGCAACCTGCTTCGATAGGCAATCCCCGCCTGCGTAACCAGATGTTGCGGATCGAGAGGGAAGGGATCGATATCCGCCACATACGTATCCTGACCGATCTGGCTTTCAAATCGCAACCGGGTTGTGTCCGATACGGGAACATTTGCCCCGCGGGCAACCACTTCCAGCTTCGGCTGAAAATCGGAAGAGTCAAATCCGAATGCGTGAAATCCTCTGATAAGCGATGTGTTGGATGTCGGAACGAGGATGATGCCGTTGTTGGTTGTTGTGTTCGACCGGAACCAACTTGCGACCATTGCAGTATCAATATCAACCGCAATGTACTGCGTGTCCGGGCCAACCGTTCCTGAGTACGACCCCTTGATCGCTGCATCGTAGAAGTTTGTGGAGTCTGCTGTTGGCCACGTAAGTGTGGCCTCTGACCACGACGTGTTCACCCTGTGAACATTGAAGGCGAGCAATCCCGCAGAGTCTCCGCGCCAACTGACGAGCCGTAATGTTATTTTTGCGGAGAGAATATCGAGCGTGTCGATCGGCGAACCGAGCGTGAATCGCATAGCGGCATACGCCTTGTAGTTCCCGCTCTTGCCGACAAGATTCTGACGGAGCACGGTGAACAGACCATCGGGCGGAATGCGCTGCAAAAACGATGTATCACTTGTCGCATACAACACCGTGTCGCGGATGATGACATCCCGTGTCAGAAGCCCCGACCCGGGTGTGTCGGGATTTGTTATTGACTCGCTGCACGATGTGAGCGCGAGTGCTGTCAACAGGCAGCATACCATCAACCGGCCCCGCTGTTTCAACCCATCACTCATTATGATCTCTCACTCCTTTACGTTTGTCCAGTATAAATTCTGTTGCTTCAACAATCGACTCTGCTACGTGCTCTATCGGGATGTTCTGCTCACGGCAGGTGAGCAACGATTGCTTTCCGTATCCTGTTTGCACGAGAATCGTTGTCGCTCCCACGGCAATGCCGGCTTGTATATCCACAACACTGTCCCCCACTACGAAAGAACGCTTCAAATCGAGATTGAATTCCTTTGATGCTCTGATTAACATGCCGGGCTTCGGCTTCCGGCAATCGCAATCCACATTGTAGGGAGCAATACCTGCGGTCGGATGGTGAGGGCAGTAGTAAATGCCGTCGAGCGTTGCTCCCTCGTGTGCCAACTCGGCTCTTAGCTTTGCATGAATCGGCACAATGTCCGCCTCAGTCAGAAATCCCCGCGCAACTCCGGATTGATTCGAGATAACGCATGTTACGAGCCCCGCATTGTTCAGCCGCCGCACCGAAGCCGCTGCACCCTCGATCAGCCGCAACTCGTCCGGTGTGCGAAGATAGTCGACCTCGATGTTGAGTGTTCCATCGCGGTCGAGAAAGACGCCTGCCGCCATGCTAGTGCAGCAGTTTCTTGTACAGGTTAATGTACTTCTTTGCCGACGCCTCCCACGAAAAATCCTTGGTCATCGCGTTCTTCTGAATCTTCCTCCACAGCGTCTGATTGGCGAACTGTTGAACAGCAAGCTGAATAACGGACAGCAATGCCTTGCTATCGTACTCTGTGAACTTGAATCCCGTTCCGGTTCCTTTCGCCGGATCAACCTGTTCAACCGTTTCATCAAGGCCGCCGGTGGCGCGTACAATCGGGATTGTGCCGTACTTCATGCTGTAGAGTTGGTTCAGCCCGCACGGTTCATAGCGTGAGGGCATCAGAAACATATCGCTTCCCGCCTCGATCCAATGCGCCAACTCCTGATCGAAGCGGAGGCAAATGCCGAATTTCTCCGGATACTTCTTCGCTGCTCTTTCGAAGAGGGTGTGATATTTTTTTTCGCCTACTCCCAACAATACGACCTGCGCGTTGAGCTTTGCCAGCTTGTCGATGATCTCGCCGATCAAATCAAAACCCTTCTGGTCGGCGAGCCGTGAAATAATGCCGATGACCGGCGTTGATTCTTTGAACGGCATCTTCATCCGGGCAAGGAGGGCCTTCTTGTTTTCCACCTTCAGCTCGATCTTCTTGATGCTGTATTGCTGGGGAATCAGTTCATCCGTCTCGGGGTTCCATTTCTCGACATCCATTCCGTTCGTTATGCCGACGAGATGGCGCTTTCGCTTCTGGAGGACAGATTGAAGTCCGCAGCCGTATTCCTCTGTCGTGCGGATTTCTTCAGCATACTTTGTGCTGACGGCGGTAATAACGTCGGCGTGCAACAATCCTGCCTTGAGAAAATTAGTTCTCCCGTTGTGGAGAACGTCTTCTTCGAGTTCCGGCGGAAGAAGTGTCTTTGCGAATGAGGTTTTCGGGAAGTCGCCCTGGTACGCGAGATTATGAATGGTGAGAACGCTCTTGGTGTTTTTATAGAACTTATCGTCTTTATAAAGCGTTTTCAGATATGCGGGGATGAGAGCCGTGTGCCAGTCGTTGCAGTGAATAATATCCGGCTGCCATCCCATCTTCTTCAGCATTTCCAGAACGCCGCGGCAGAAGAAAATGAAGCGAATGTCGTTGTCAGGAAACGCTTTCTTGGAATCGGGATGAACGTACAACCCCGGCCGCCCGAACAGGTCGGGATTGTCGAGCAGATAAACCTGTACTTTGGTGAACGTTCCCAGAATGAAGGATGATTTCACATTTGCCTGGAGAACCTTGTCGCCAACGGGAATATCTATTCCTTGTAACCGGATCATGTCGTGCAATTTGGACGGAGAGTTCTTGATGCTTCCATATCGGGGAAGCATGATCCGAACTTCGAGGCCAAGATTGTAGATGGTGTGAGGTAAGGCGCCTGAAACGTCGGCGAGACCTCCGGTTTTTGCAAATGGCTCAACTTCGCTGGAAATGAACAACACCTGAATTGGTTTCGCCATGCGGGCCCGGGTTGTGGAACGTAATTGATTGTGTGATGAAAACAACACAAATCTAATCAAACGGCGGCTGAGAATCAATGAACGCACGAACAGCATGAACCAGACCCGATTACTCGCTCCCGGGCTCGAAACCGAAAATTCTCTTGACATTCAAGTCCACTCTGTCTATATTTTTTCAAATAATTGACGCATGTTCGACTGGAGTGCAGCCTATAGAGTTGTTCGGTAAAGGTTTCGGCAAGAGATGCAGTTAGGGCGTTACTCTTGCAAGAGGTTGGAGATTGACGGGGGGAACCTTTAATGAACACAAGAACCATGGCGGTAGCTCCATTTTTTGTTTGCCGCCGGGTGTTGCAGATTCCGTGTAACGTTCGGCTTTTTGTTTTTGTCAGATTTCGGAAGAGGACAGTATGATACTACGACTCGGAGTTTTTCTGGCGGCAGCGGTTTTCTTCGTGTCCGGGGGCGGAGCGGGAACGAATGAATCGAACGACGTGCGTATTGTGTTTTCGTCAGAACAATCCATTCAACTGGAGTATACCCCAAAACATTTTGCGCCAAACATCGTTAGGGAGAATGCGCGCGAATTTGTTGACTACTCCTTCGAAAACGCCATCCCCCTTGCAGGTATCAGGGAAGCGGGTGTGCCGGATTTGAAGTTCCGGTTGTTGCCGCTCGGTTTTCAATCGACCGGAAACAACTTCGTTCAGGTCGTTGCGGTCGAGTATGAGGATATTTCCAACGTGCTGCTGAAGCCCGTTCCGGCGCTCCATGTGGTGGATGACATGCTGACCGTCAAGGAATATCCAATCGACGCTGTACGATACGGTAGCAACGAATTTCTTCCCGCCGCCGTTGCGGAACTCTCGCCGGTTGAGCAGACCCGCAGTATGTACATTGGAGGAGTAAAGCTATTTCCCCTTCAATATAATCCGGTGACAAGAACCCTCAGGCGTTACAGTCGTATTGTTGTGGAGGTTGTCTACGGCACGGCATCAGGGCAACGGATCCGGAATGATGATGACATGCTGTTTAACGGACTTCTCATTAATAGAGAAACAGCACGGGCCTGGAAATTCGGCGAGCAGCGGGCACTGAACCGCACAACGGGCGCGCCGAGTGTGCTTGCAAGCGGAACGTGGTATCGTCTCACGGTTGCAGACGAAGGGATGTACATTCTCGATGCGAACTGGTTTACGGCCAGCGGCATCAACCTCTCAGGAGTCGACCCGCGCACAATGAAGATTTACGGCAACGGCGGCGAACAGCTTCCCGAGGGTCTTGTGGTTCCCCGGCCTGTTGATTTGGTCGAGAACGCCATCTTCGTGCAGGGTGAGGATGACGGCCAATTCAATCAGGGCGATCATCTGGTTTTCTACGGCAGGGGTGTGCAGGGGATCAAGTATGATGCAACCCGGAAAACCCTCCGGCACTACATCCACAATTACAGCAGAGTCAATTACTACTGGCTGACATTCGGCGGGCAGCCCGGAAAAAGGATGCAACTTCAGGCTTCCGTTACGGATCCGGCAACCGTCATGCCCAACATGTTCATGGATGCCGTATGGGTGGAACCCGACACCGTGAACCTGCTCAAGTCCGGGAAGAGTTGGCTCAGCTTTCCCATCAATCCCGGCGGAACGCAGTTGCGCATGTTTCCTCTCGCCGGTCTCGTCATCAGCGAGCCGAGAACATACCGCTTCACGCTCGTTGCAGGATCAAGCACGGGTTCAACGTTCAATGTGAGGGAAAGCGGAAACCTGATAGGCGCCTACAACATTTTCGGTGTTGGCGGAGAGACGATTGCACGCGATGCGTCGTTTGAACTCGCAGGCGATTTTCCGATTCAGAATAATACCAGCCAGCTCGGCTTCGAATTCAGATCCAACGATCCCGGCGCAAGCGGATGGTTGGATTGGGTCGAGATCGTGTACCGGCGACTGTTTGAGCCGGTGAACAACTACTTGCGCTTCCGTTCCCCCGATACAACCGGGATTGTAGAATACCAGCTTGGTCAGTTCACAGGCACGACGTCTGTATTTGATGTCACCGACTACGCAAATGTGAAACGAATCGGGGCGAGTGCCGGAGTGTTTCGTGCCCAACAATCAGCAGGAGGTGTTTCGGAATACATTGCGCTGGGAACCAACGCGTACAAAGTTCCCTCTGCGGTTGTTTCCATTCCGAACCAGAATCTCCGCGGCAATGCGCAACAGTATGATTTCATCATTATCACATCACAGGAGTTTGCCTCCGCTGCCAACAGGCTGAAGGCGCATCGTGAGAATCCGGCGTACGGTGGATTATCCACTATTGTCGTGGATGTGAATCAGATCTACAACGAATTCAATGCAGGCGTTCCCGACGTGACGGCGATCCGCGACTTTCTCAAGTACGCGTATGAAGAGTGGCCGGCGAATGCTCCGAAATTTGTGTGCTTCTTAGGCCAGGGTTCATACGATTACAAGAGCGTTCTTGGCACAAGAACAAACTACGTTCCGACCTGGCAACGGACGGAGAATCCATATGACGATGTGTATAGTTCTTCGTCCGACGACTTCTTTGTCCGGAATCTGAACAGCAGGCCTTTCATGGTTACCGGAAGACTGAACGCCCGCAACGTACAGCAGGCGGATCAGTTGGTGAACCGGGTGATTGCGTACGATACACAATCGGCGAGGGACAGTTGGAAGTTCCGCGCCTTGTTTGTGGGAGATGATGGATGGGTCGGAGGGGCAAACTCAGAGGGCGATATTCATACGCGAGGGGCCGAAAGCATTGCCAACCTTACGCCGTTGATTTTCGAAAAGAAGAAAGTCTATCTTGAAGAATATCCCACCGTCGTTTCGGCGTTGAGCCGTCGCAAGCCGGGTGCGTACCAGGATATCCTCGATGAAATCAACCGCGGCGTTCTGATTGTGAATTTTGTCGGTCACGGCAACCCGACGGTCTGGACGCACGAGTCTGTCTTCAGCACACAAACGTCGATTCCGCAACTATTTAATGCGAACAAGCTCTCGTACTTCTTCGGGGCAACCTGCAACTTCTCACAATTCGACGATCCAAGCCGGGAAACCGGCAGCGAACTTCTCATGAACAGGCTGGAGGGAGGCGCAATTGGAGTTGTGTCGGCATCCCGTAAAGTTTTCTCAAGCTCGAACGAAGCGTTGAACCGGGGAATCTTCGTCAACATGTTCCGGCAGGACATTCACGGTCGTGTGCTTGTCGATCGTGTAGCAACTGCGTTGTTTTTGTACAAAGCCGCGGGCGGGAGCTTTGACCTTCTTAATGATGAAAAATATCTCGTGTTGGGAGATCCGACACAACACCTGCAATTTCCCCGCGGATATGTCGCCATTGATACGATTAATTCCGAACCTGTTGATTTCGTCAACGGCATGCCGCGTACCTCGCCTATTCAATTGAAGTCGCTTGCCCGCATCAATGTCAAAGGGTCGATTCGGAACGAAGCGAACATTCTCGATTCACTGCGGCAAGGCCAGCTTACTTTGATTGTGAACGATGCTATGCGCTCGATTCTCATTCCTGCATACGGGTGGGGATACTCGACTGTAGGAAGCTTGATCTATCGGGGCCAGAATTCCGTTTCAAACGGAAGGTTCTCAGCCACATTCATTGTTCCAAAAGACATTGCATACGCCGATTCCACGACACGAGGGAGGCTTGTCGGGTATTTCCTGGGCTCTGACGCGAGTTCCGATGGAGTCGGATATACCTCCAACGTTGCGATCAGCGGAACCGACACAACTGCTCAACGCGATACCATCGGACCGACGATGCGGATCATGCTCGGCCACTCCTATGAGAGCAGCCTTTCATTCCGCGATGGCGATGTGGTGAATGAGAATCCGATTCTCTTTGTTGATTTGGAGGACTCAAGCGGTGTCAACACATCAACATCGGGGCTGGGGCATAGAATCGAGGCGTGGTTCAACGGAAGCGCACAAAGCAGGGATATGACGGAGTTCTACACGAGCAAGCTCGACAATTTCCAGGCCGGAACCGTGCGCTACCCCGTACGTGATTTGCAGCGGGGACAGAATTCTGTCAGGGTACGCGCATGGGATACGTACAATAATGCCCGGACGGGCGAGGCGTATTTCCAGGTTCTCTCGAACGAGCAATTACAGGTTGTCGATGTATTCAACTATCCCAATCCTTTAACAACCGGGACAGCATTCACATTCCGCCACAACCAACAGACGCCCGTCAATGCGACAATCAAGATCTACACTATTGCAGGACGGCTCATTCAAACGCTGGAGAGATTCGGTGCAGCCGACTCCTACGTGGCAATTCCATGGGACGGGCGGGATCGTGATGGTGATGTTCTGGCAAATGGTGTATATTTGTACAAAGTCCTTGTCCGTACAATCGACGGCAGGTACAGCAGCGAAACATTGGGCAAGCTCGCAATCGCAAAATAGGAATTGAAACGACGAAAGAACTATTTATCAGGAGGAGAGATAACTCATGAAGGCAATATTCAAAGCATCGTTTGTGTGCGCGTTGACATTTGTGCTTGGCATGCCTGTGCCGCAAGCGGCACAAGCACAGGGAGAATCGGCGGTGCCCTTTTTGCTGATTGCGCCAAACTCACGAGCCGCCGGAATCGGTGAAACAGGTACAGGCTCGGTTGACGATGCCTCGGCGGTGTTCTGGAATCCCGGGGCGTTGGCATTCATGGACGGGCAGGAAGTAACGCTCACGCATGCAAACTGGCTGCCGCAGTTCGGACTTTCCGATCTCTTTTATGAATATCTGAACTACCGCAATCGCATTGATGACATCGGCGGCACCATCGGTGTCAGCATTACGTATCTGAATCTCGGCGAATTCATCCGCACGAATTCCGCCGGACTTGAGGAGGGAAAATTCAAAGCATACGAATTTGCAGTAACCGCCGGTTATTCAACAAAGATCTTCGACGATCTCGGACTCGGTTTCAACGCGCGGTTTATCCGAAGTTCTCTCTCTCCGCTCGGAACAGCGGAAGAGCAAGGGTCAGGAATTGCCAACACCGTCAGCTTCGACATAGCCATGATGTGGCGGCCGTTTGATTTGGGTGTGGATTGGCTCGATAACATGCTCAGCATGGGCTTCAATCTCTCCAATCTCGGACCCAAAGTGACATATGTCGATGCTGCCCAGGCCGATCCGCTTCCGACGAATCTCCGTGTCGGGTTGGGCTACAAGGTGTTTGAAGATGAATACAACAGCCTGACCTACTCGGTGGATGCAAGCCGGTTGCTCGTACGTCGCAGGCCGGAAATCAAAGACAGTCTGGGAAATATCATCCAGGCCGCCTCCGTCGATCCGCTCCCGAAGTCACTCTTCACGGCGTGGGGTGACGGCAGCGGGTTGAAGAAGATCAATCTCAGCATGGGAGCCGAGTACTGGTACGGTTCTCCGCGACTGATTGCAATTCGTGTCGGCCACTTTTTTGAGGATCCGAGTTTCGGGAACAGGAACTTCTGGACGTTCGGCGCGGGCTTGCGCTACGATATTTTCGGTTTCGACTTCAGCTACATTTCCGCCGCAGAAGGGCATCCGCTTTCGGACACCATCCGTTTTTCACTGCTGATTGGCTGGGGCGCTTCAACGGCAGTGAACGTTCCACAATGAGTTCATATTCTGCATGTCGCAGACTGCAAGTCTGCGGCATGCTTGATGCAGCCTCCTCCTTATGTAGAATTTAAATCGCAATGACGTTGACGAAATATCTTCTCCCGCTTCTGCTTGTTTCGGGTTCCCTGTTTGCACAACAACTGAGTCATCCCGTGATGGTTTCGCGGGATGATGCGTTTTCATCACCTCGTCCGTATATCGTGCAACCCGAAACAGTGAATGTACTGGCCGTAATGGTTCAATTCCAGATCGATAACGACGCCGGCACCAGCGGCAACGGGCAGTTCGATCTTTCCACTCCCGCAAACCCGGGATTGGATGCTCCGCCGCGCAATCATCAGTATTTTCTTGACCATCTTACATTTCTTACCAACTACTATCGCAAGGCGTCAAAAGGCAAAGTGATTATACAGGCAACACTTGTCGATTCCGTGTTCACCCTCGGCAGCCAGATGGCGCGATACAGTCCGCCCAAAAGCGGACCCAACACGGCGGTCGGCGACCTTGCCCGCGATTCATGGCAGAAAGTTGACTCATCCGGCTTGGTTCCGGATTTCTCTGTGTACGATTGCTTTGTGGTGTTTCATGCGGGAGTGGGGAGGGATGTTGATGTTGCCGGAACGATCGGCTACGACCCGACGCCGCGCGATATTCCGTCTCTCTATCTTGGGTTGAATGCATTCAAGGAATTTTATGGCGGAACGTACGAGGGCATTCCGGTTCGCAACGGATTCCGAATTACGAACTCCATCATCATGCCCGAAACGGAAACGCGTGAACTTCCGGCAACGCCGACCAACTTCACTCTGACTCTCGGAATCAACGGCTTGCTGTGTGCATCGGTGGGCAATTTTCTCGGCCTGCCGGATTTGTTCGATACGAACACAGGACGTTCGGGCATCGGGAGATTCGGTTTGATGGACGGGCAGGCGATTTTCAGTTTTCGTGGCGCCTTCCCGCCCGAACCTTCCGCGTGGGAGAAATATTGGCTCGGCTGGATTCAACCCGTCACACTCGGCGCGGGCGAGCATGCAGTGAGTCTGCCGGCCGTCTCGACTGCCGATACGGTATACCGTATTCCTATCAGCGCTTCAGAATATTTTCTGGTGGAGAATAGAAACCGCGACGCCGGCCGTAACGGCCAGCGTATCACAACACGGTACGGCGGAACAATCCGCCAGTTGAGTTTTGCCCGCGATACGGCTGGGTTCGAAGCGTTCGACATTTCGGGTATCAGCGGCAACATTATTGATGTTGAGGATTTGGATTGGAGCCTGCCCGGTGGCGTGAACCGTGCCGGCACATTCTATGACGGCGGCGTTCTGATCTGGCATATTGACGAGACCGTGATTGCGCAGGGACTTGCAACAAACGGCGTCAACGCAAATCCGAGACGCCGCGGCGTGAATCTTATGGAGGCCGACGGCTCGCAAGATATAGGGCAGCAGTACGGGCAGCTTGAACCCGGAAGCGGAAGTGAAGAAGGCACAGCACTCGACTTCTGGTACCTCGGCAACGAATCGCCGGTGAACAAGAACGAATTCTCCGCCAAAACCTATCCTAACTCCAACAGCAACAGCGGAGCCAATAGTCACATCACGATTAAAGACTTCAGCGCCCGCGGTCCGCAGATGACGGCGCGGGTGATTGTGGGGGGTGATCAGATCATGCCGTTACCGGGATTTCCGAAAGCAACAGGTGAACGATTGTCGCTGAATTCGCTGACCATTGGCAACATAGTTGGCGGAAACTCACCTCAGCTCGTCGTGAGTACTGACGGCGTTGAAATTCCGCCGCTTGGTGGCGGGAGCTACTTCCTTGTTCCACAGAAGATATATGCTTGGCAAACGAACGGCAAAGGTGTCGTTCCAACCTCGCACTCCGGCCTGTTGGTATCCGACTCGGGCTTGTTAGCCCCGGCGTCACTAAGAGACATGAATGGAGATGGCTATGCTGACATTGTATTGAGAACCGGAAATCGAACTCGAACTCGTTCGGAGATTTCAGTATACTCAGCACCAACACTTGCTGGCGACAGCTTGGCGACGAAATCAGTTCTGAGCAATCCGTTTTTCCACTTCACTCGGGCGTTAGCAATCTCCGACTCTGTAATTGTTTCGGCCGGAGAAGTCACCTATTTCTTTCGTCATGATGGCAGCCTGATTGATAGCCTGCCTACAGCAGGAGCAACTGGGGTGGCAGTATTTACTAATCCGGATGCTTTTATTGTCACTTCGATCCATCAGACTATTCGCAAAGTAACGCTACGTCTGGGGGCAAACGCAGCGATTGCTGAGACTCTCTCTGCGAGTTTCTATGATAAGATTATTGTCGACCGAGCTGTTGTGGGAATTGTGGGGAGGGATCAGAAAAAGAAGATCGCCTTTACTACGACAGATGGTCTCTACCTTCTTGATGAGAATCTGAACGTAGCTCCTGGATTTCCAGTGAACATAGGTGTTGCAGGCACGGCCGTGATTCAGTCCCCAGTTGTTGCAGATATTGATGGGGACGGTATTCGTGATATAGTTGCCTTCTCATTCAATAGAATACATGCGATCAACTACGCAGGGGCTTCTCTCGACAACTTCCCGAAGCTCATTCCCTCGTCTGCTCATATTCGGTCGGTGCCGGTAGTGGCTGATGTGGATGGCGACGGGCTTGTTGATGTTGTTGCCGTAACGGGCGACGGGCTTGTTGTTGCATACAACAAGAATGGCGACATGGCCAGGGGATTTCCCCTTCTCGCCGGGAATGCTCAATACCCGGATTTCGGACAACAGTCCGTTGCTGCGTTTGCTTCAGGTGATACTATGATGCTTGCGGTCGCTTCATCTGAAGATGGTACGGTGTCGGCATGGCGAACGGGGTTTGCTCGGGGTGCGCCGATTATTCCGTGGGGTCAGTTTCAACGCGATGCCCAACACAGCGGTCTCGCCATCGAGCCGCTGACGGGGACGCCGCTCAGTTCTTCTTTCTTCCCTAAAGAACGTGCGTACAACTGGCCGAATCCTGTTTACGATGGCAGAACATTCATCCGCTATTTCGTGAGCGAGAATGCCACCGTGAAGATCAGGATTTTTGATCTGGCGGGAGATTTGGTGACGGAGTTCAACGGACCGGGCATTGCCGGAGTTGATAATGAAGTGGAATGGAATGTGCGAGATGTACAAAGCGGCGTGTATCTTGCACGCATCGAAGCAAGCGGTTCGGGAAAAAGCGAAACCGCTATCGTGAAGGTTGCCGTTGTGAAATAGAGATCATGGAGGTGTTATGGCTAAGACATCGATAAAAGCCCATTTTGACGGCAAGCAGATTGTGTTGGATGAGGCCGCTCACTTGGAGCCCGGTGAAAAAGTCATTGTTAGACGAATCTCGGCAGAATCGGGAAACACGTACTCGGTCAAGGAAACAAACCCCGCGTACGACTCCGCCAAGAGTTCACCCCCAGTAACGAAAGAGATCATCAAGGCGGAAATAGATATGATCCCTGATGAGGGTTTGCCTGAACTCCTCGACCTTATCAAGCGGATGGCTGCACAGGAAAGAGGACGGCAAGCGGATAGTCTTCTCCTAAGTCTTCAACAGATTGAGATAGAAGGTCCAAAGGATTTTTCAACCAACCTTGACGCATATCTCAATGGAGAAAAGGAACTTCCGTGAAGCAGGTTTTTCTTGTTTGCAATACTAATGAAACTGTAAACAATACCGAATGAACATTCGTAATCTGTACATTCTGATGCTTTTTCTGCCTTGTCTTCAAGGCGCTGCCCAAGACGTCTACCATCCCGAACTTGAGTGGAAGACCATCGAAACCGAGCATTTCCTGGTTCACTTTCATGAAGGGGCTGAACGGACGGGACAGGTCGTTGCCAAGATCGCCGAGGATATTTACGGCCCGGTAACCTCCCTTTACAATCACAAACCCGACCAGAAAGTCAGCTTCATCATCAAGGACTATGACGATTACTCCAACGGAGCGGCGTATTTCTACGACAATAAGATCGAAATCTGGGCGCCGAGCATGGACTTCGATTTCCGCGGCACGCACAACTGGCTGCGTAATGTCATCACGCATGAGTTCACGCACATCGTCCAGATTCAAACAACAATGAAGTTCGGCAGACGTATGCCGGGATTCTATCTGCAATGGCTCGGCTACGAATCAGAACGCCGCCCCGATGTGTTGTACGGTTTCCCGAATGTGATTGCCTCGTACCCGATTTCCGGATTTCTTGTGCCCGCATGGTTTGCCGAGGGCGTTGCGCAGTACAACCGCCCGCAACTCCGCTATGATTTCTGGGACACGCATCGTGACATGATTCTGCGCTCGTATGTTCTGCGGGATAGCATTCTCACGTGGGCGCAAATGGGCGTGTTCGGAAAAACGAGCCTCGGCAACGAATCGTCCTACAACTCCGGATTTGCCTTCGTACACTACATTGCCCAGCGGTACGGCATTGACAAACTGAACGAAATCTCGCGCAATCTCGCATCGTTCTCTGCCACGACAATCGATGGCGCCATCGAGAAAGCGTTGGGCAAGAACGGTGAGACCGTGTACAACGAATGGCGTGACGAACTCAAGCGTGACTATGCCCGTCGCGTCGCTGCAATCAAAGATAATGTGCAGGAGGGGGTGCCGTTTCTTTTTGTTGACGATGAGAAGAAATTCAAACAACTGCCTGAACCGATTGACGGCAAGCCTGTGTTTGCATTGACGCAAGGAGTCAGAGAAGCTCATCGTGACAAATGCGGATTGTTTGTTGATATGGGATTTGCCAACCGCTATCCCTCGTTTTCTCCCGATGGAAAGAGGATTGCGTTTGTCAGCACAATGGGCGCGCCGTACCTCGGACAGTCGCAGTTGATTATCGCGGAAATCGGGGGGAAGTACAAAGCCGTTGTGCAGGGCGTCGGGTCGGAAGTCAGTTGGTCGCCCGACGGCACCAAGCTGTACTATTCACGCATCACCAACCGCAATCCGAATTTCTCCATGCAATCGGACTTGTATGAGTACGATTTGACGAAAGAGGATGAGAAGAGACTAACGTACGGCAGACGTGCGATGAGCCCGAACGTGTCGCCGGATGGCCGGTCGCTGGTGTTCGTGGTTGGCGCCGACGGGACTTCGAATCTTGCATCAATGAACGTTGACACATCGGGCTTCAAATTACTTACCTCATTCAAACAGGGCGAGCAAGTCTACGCTCCAAAATGGAGTCCGAACGGGGATAGAATTGTGTTTGACTACTCGATTCGTGACGGACGCGATCTTGGATGGATTCGCCCCGATGGTAGCGATATAGAATTCCTGGTGACGGGCGACTTCGATTCACGCGGAGCAGTTTTTACGCCCGACGGTTCGGAGATTCTGTATTCGTCGGATGAGACCGGAATCTTCAACATATACTCGTACAATCCATCGTCAGGCACCTCTCAACAAATTACCAATGTACTCGGCGGGGCGTTCATGCCCACAGTCAACCGCGAAGGCTTGATCGTGTACTCGAACTACACGGCCGAAGGATACAAACTCTATGCGTTGAGCAATCCTGCGCCGCTTTCCGCGCACGCATCGTATCTTGGCTTGAGCAGCGAAGACACGGCTCTTCCGCAGCCCGTGTTAACCCGCATGGCGGGCGTTCCTTCGGATACGTTTGATTGGCAGGGCCTCCGTTCGTATGACGACACAGTGTTTCCTGAATCCGAGGCAAGGTCGTACAAGAATGTGTTTACGAATCTCGCATTCGTGCCGTTCGTGCGTTTCGATAACTACAACACGAAGAACAAAGCCATTGAATCCATCAAGGCGGGCGTGTATATGTTCTCCAACGAGGTTCTCGATAAGCTGAGCATGTTCGGAGGGGCCGCCTTCAATTCAAAGCTTGAGCGGGATTTATTTGTGATCTTCGAGTACCGGGGCAGACTGCCGCTGTTCTACCAACTTGGATTGGAACCCGTTGCATCGCTGGAGATGTATAATGTGACTCGCAAAACGGACAATGTCTTGACGTTGCCCGACCGTCCGCCTGTTCCGATTGATGTGACATACAATCTCACCGAGTTTGATGTTGTGCTGACACAGCCGTCGCATCTCGGGTCGTTTGAGTTTCGGTATGCGCACAGCCGCTACACATCCACCATCGAAACGTTCACCACCCGTGCCGATGATACGAGTCCGACACTGCTCATTCCGGGTTCAAGCGATTTGTATTTGATTGCGAATGACTTGACGCTAAAGTGGAATCTGAATATTCTTGCCCGCTCTAACACGATGGATATCAATCCGGTTGGGCGGAAGATTCAACTGTCGGTAAACCGTTCTCTTAACAAATTCAACGGCGACGGCGAGTACGATATCGGGCCGACGGGTTTGGTGCCGAAATATAAGAAAGTGAACTTCACACGCGTTGAGTTGAATTGGCGGGAACATATTCCATTCTTCTTCAAGAATCATACACTCACGGTCAAAGCCCGCGGGGGTACGATTCTGGAAAATACGGTTGATGACTTCTTCGATTTCTACATCGGTGGGTTGATTGGAATGAAGGGATACCCGTTCTACTCCATCGGCGGCAACGAAATGACGGTTGTCGGACTTGAGTATCGTTTTCCTCTCGTTTCAAATATTGATGTACGGTTCCTGCAATTCTACTTCGACAAATTCTACCTATCATTCTATGCGGATTTGGGCAACGCGTGGAGCAGCGCGAAACCGAAACTGAAAGAATTCAAGAGTGACGCGGGCATCGAGTTGCGCCTCGAATCATTCTCGTGGTATGCATACCCGACTCGCATTTTCTTCAATGCGTCGTACGGGTTTAGCGAGTTTGAGAAAGATGTACGCGGTACTCCCGTCAGATACGGGAAAGAGTGGCGCTTCTATTTCGGCGTGTTGTTTGGATTTGATTTCGATTGAGATTATGGAAGGATATGCGATGAGGCTTCTGAGGGTTGTCATTCTTTCAGTTCTGTTCGCGCAGAGTTCGTTTGGCGGAGATGGAGAACGGTCAGTTGTTCTTCAGCTTGCGACGCATCAACAAGCATTTACCGGAAACGTTCAGATTGATTTCTTTAATCCGCCGCAAGGGTTCTCTGAAGCGATGCAGATGCAATCTGATGCACCGCCGGTCGAAGTGTCGCGCAAATCGCCGTGGCTGGCTGCCGGACTTTCCGCGCTGTTGCCGGGAGCCGGCGAGTTCTATGCCGAAAGCTATTGGAAAGCTGCCGCGTTTCTCGCGATTGATATTGCTGCTTGGGGGCTTGCCTACCATTTCGACAAGAAGGGGGACCGGCAGACCGACTTTTTCCAGGATTACGCAAATCAGAACTGGGATCCTGAGAAGTACGCCCAGTTTTCGTTCGACCACTATCTGACAACGCAGCAGCAAGATGACTTCCGGAACCGGTTGTTCAAGCCGGGCGCAACTCCTCGCGAGAGAGTGAATTGGAATGTGCTGAACGAAATGGAACGCGTTATTGCGGCTACAGCAGAAGGCCGCTTCTATTCTCACACGCTGCCTCCCTTCGGCGATCAGCAGTACTACGAACTGATTGGAAAGTACCAGCAGTTTTATCAAGGTTGGAACGACGCCGATCCTTCGCTCACAACCTACGCACTTATCGAAGCAAAAATCAAGACCGACCACACGAACTTCAAGTACTATTCTCTTGAACGCGGCAAGGCGAACGATTTCTACACGACAGCAACAACGTACGTGACCATTGCGATTGTCAATCATGTGCTCAGTGCCGTTGACGCAGCCTGGACAGCCGCCAGCTACAACCGTAACCTTCATGCATCTGTTCGCATGCAACATGTTCCGACATACCGGGGGTACGCGTTGATACCTGTTGCGCGGGTTGAGTATTCCTTCTGAGGCTACCTGCAGGAAAGGACAACAAGGCGCAGAAATGCGCCTTTGCTATTTTTGCACGCGGATGATGATGAACGCAGCGCCGACTAAAAAAAGAAGGTTTGCCATCCAAGCGGTAAGCAACGGATTGACATCGCCGTTGTAACCGAACACCTGGCTTACTTTCATGAAGATAAGATAGATGAAACAAATCAGCAGGCTGATGCCGAGTTGCACGCCAATTCCTCCACGCCGTTTCACCGACGCAAACGGAACCCCGAACAATACCACAATCACCGACGCAAACGGAAACGAAATTTTGCTGTGATAATCCACCAACCAGCGCGAAACATCCTGCCCTGCACGGCGTTGATTGTCGATAAACTTCTCGAGAGCCCGATACTCCATTTCATCGGGTTGTTCCTGTTTCTTGCGCAAATCTTCGGGGTCGAAATGGATCTTCTCCAGAAAGTGAATCTCGAATGCTTCGTAATGCTCCTTGTCGTCGGCGAACCAGCGCCTGACGCCTGACCGCATCATCCACCGGTGGCCGGTGGAGTCCCATTCCATCGTCTGAGCATCGATGCGTCCAACCAGCATTGTGCGATTGGTGTCGTTGAAATCCTGAATACTCACGCGGCTTGCGGTCGAGCGGTATTCATCATAGTATCCTATGGAGAGAATGCGGGTCGGCGAGTCCTGAATGTAGATATTTGCCCCCGATCCGCTGACGGTGTTCTTCAGCAAATACACTCGCTCGAGCGTGAACTTGTGCTTGTTTGCTTTTGGAACGATCCAGCCGTTGAAGTACACGGACGCGATGCTGATGATGAATGCGACAACAAGATAGGGGATGACGATTCTGTATAAACTCATGCCACCTGCTTTCATTGCCGTCAGTTCGTTCTGTGTTGACATTCGGGCGGTGACAAAGAGGCTCGCCAGCAACAAGGCAACCGGCATGATCAGTTTGATGATCTCCGGCATGAAATACAGGTAGTACGTGAGGATGATTTGGACTGATGCGTTTCTGTCGATAAAATCATCCAGGTTTTCCATCGCATCAATAACGATGAAGACAACGAGAACGCCCAACAGCGAAAAGAGTGTAGTCGTGAGGAATTGCCTGATGATATAGCGATCGATCAACTTCATTCGGCAAACCGGGCATTGTACGATGCATCCTCCGGCATGTCCTTGCGCCAACGCTTCGGAATGAGTCTTCGCATAAAGCCCCAGTCGATAACCACGGCTTCTTTGCCGATACGCAGAGTCAGGTACACGCCGATGATGCCGAGTAGAATGTTGGCCGCCCACATGCCCCAGAATGGCGAGAGGAGATTGCGGTCGGCGAGTTTTTCTCCTCCAATCAGAAAAGCCCAGTACATCAGGAAAAATCCGAAGCTCAGGGTTGCGGCAATACCGAATCCTCCGCGCCGCGACATGATGCCCAGCGGTACACCCACCAGTACGAACACAATGCACGCAATCGGAATCGAGTACTTCTTGTGAATCTCCACTTTGTACTGGTCGATTCTTCTGTTTTCCATGTCGATACGCAGCAGCTCATTCTGCACAGTCGAGCTTGTGACACGAACGCGAGTCTCGGCTGATTCGGTTCCTCTGATGGTAGTCTGAAGAAGCTGTGCGGGCATGTTGAATGTGCCGAACGTGATTTGCCCCTCGGCAGGGGGTGCCGGTTTTTGGGGAACGAGGCCGGTGAGGAGGCGTTCCATATCCTGTGTCACAAGGTGCTGGAGGCCGGAGTCGAGCTTTTGTCTGGATTGTTGCAGGCTGTCAACAATACCCAGCATGACGTGTGCACTCAGCTCACGGTCGCCGCGCATCACCGTGCCTTCCTCGGTTCGCTCGAAATCGAATCCCTGTACATCTGTTACAATGCGGTGGTTCTCGAACCGGATGCGTTTGTACTCGACCATGTTCGCAAGGTTGAGTTCGTGGATCTCGCCCCTGTGCAAATCCATAATGAGCTTGCGGGTATCCTGGGAAAAGGAGATTGTTCCCCGTTCGGCAGTGATAACGACGTTGGAATTCGGATTCGTATAGTCGTACAGTGTGATCCCTTCAAGGTCGTTGCTCTTCTCGAACGTCTTCTTCACAAGCATGCTGTATCCCTGAATCTCCTGGGAGAACAGGCCTGCAACCATGCTGAACGTTGGTCGCTTGCGGCGGATATCCATCGTCAGCGTCTTGGCGCGGTGGTTTGCTTCCGGCAGAACGTCATTATTGAACACCACGAGCAATGTCGCCAGAATTCCCGCAGTCACAACTACAGGCGCCATCATCCGGTAAATGCTCACGCCGCTTGCTTTCATCGCAGTGATTTCGTTTCGTGATGAAAGATCGCCGAATGCCATGAGTACGGCAACCAATACGGACATTGGCACGGCAAGGACAAGCATCCAAGCAAGATTCAGTGTGATGAGTTCAAAGATCGTCCATGCGCTCAATCCCTTTCCCACAAGCTGATCGATAAACTTCATTACAAATTGAAGGAGAAACAGGAACATCAGCGTGCAAAGCGAGAAGAGAAACGGTCCGATGTGGGCGCGCAGGAGGTAGAATGAAAGATGTCGCGGAAAGACGTGAAGCTTCATGCATCAATATACTTGAGTAAGGAGTTTTTTCCAAGGAACAACCGGGGAAGGAAGGCTTGAAAGATATGCTCTGCCAAATCCCCGAACTTGTTCCCCCGCAGGAAGTTGTGGAGCATTTTATACACAACAAATGGCTTGATATTTAGACGACAATTCTCTACGTTAATGCAGCCGAGCCCGGTTTTTCGGTCCCACATCCAAGGAGGATTGACCATATCGATTGCTTTTGCTAATGCATGGAAACGCCCGTCTTCGGAGTGTTGCAGGTAGAGGACCGAAGCGTGGTTCATCCACAGATGCAGAGGTCGGACACCATCACCACTCCGCACAAACTTAGTCCACCGCTCAGGGCATATACATTTTGAGAATCGACGTGGTTTTTCTTTTCCGGAGTCTCCTTCGTGTTTTGCACGCGCATCCCGTCAGGGTTGTTGCGCTTTTCTTCTCGATTGTCTTTGCGGGGCTGGTGTTCCTTTCTCCCGATTCAACTTCGGGATTCTATCGTCCTGCCTCGCACTATGAGTCTCTGTTTCCTCCGCCGGATTCCATTCCCGGAGGTGTAGTGACAAAAACTCAACCCGGCGACCCGCAATTTCCTACTTCAATCCGATCAAGAACCGGAGGGAGAAGTATCGGCGGAGCAAGCGGACAGTTCTCCAGCCCGACCTCACGCACAAGTGAAACCCCGGCATTCGAGGATACCACCTGGGTTGTGTACCTGGATTCCACCGCACGGCTTGAGCATTGGAAGTACAAGCGCTACGATCCGCCGCAGGTGCAGCTTTTTCCGGACCGGGTGTATCCGTTGTTTACCAGCCCAACACAAACACCGGTACGCCATCAGGTTACTGCGGATTCAGCAGTATCGAGACTGTTTTTCAGCACGAAGATTGGTAATGAGGATGTGAAGATTCCCGTCAGTCTCACGCTCAAGGAATATATTGCCGAGCGGCAGAAATATGAACGCCGGAAGTTGTTCGCCGACGAGGCACGAAAGCCGAAAACTCTCGCGTTGAAGAAAGACATCGGCGACGTCTTTTCCAGCTTCACCAAGATTCAAATTCCGGTTCCGGCGAACCCGATCATGAGCATCTTCGGCAAGCCCGAAATCAATCTGCAAATCAGCGGCGCCGTTGATATTCGGGCAGGTTTCCGTTCCACGAAGAACGATCAGCAGACAATCAACGTTTTCGATCAAACACGGAACGAGCCGGATTTCAATCAGGAAGTGCAAGTGGCAGTCAACGGCACGATCGGAGACAAGCTGAATATCCTTGCCGACTGGAACACGCAGCGTACATTCGAGTTCGAGAATCAACTCAAAATCAAATATACAGGCTACGAAGACGAGATTGTGCAGAGCATTGAGGCCGGGAACGTTTCGCTTCAAACCCCCTCGGCGTTGATCGGTCAAAGCGCCGCGCTGTTCGGCATCAAAGCCAAATTGCAGACGGGCCCGCTGACCCTGACCACAATTGCGTCGCAAAAGAAAGGGCAAATCAAAGAGGTTGAAGCCAAAGGTGGCGCTCAAGAGAATCCGTTTTCGATTGATGCATACGACTATGCCACGAATTACTATTTTGTTGATACATCGTACCGTCCTCTTTTTGAGCCTTACTACCTGAATGATCCTGCGACCGTAAATTCCGGTAGCCAGATTCTCGAAGAGGAAGTGTGGGTGTTCTTCTCAGGCAACGATCAAACGCAAATTCTGAACTCGCGGCAGGCGTCCGTTCATATTGTGCTGGATCCGAGACCTGCCGGCGGTTACGGAGACTCGCTGCGGCTTGCTAACGATCCACCAGGAAGGGTGGAGAACCTTCGAATGCGTCGACTTCTTGCCAGTGAATATGAACTCATGGGGGATGGCTATATCGGTGTTATTGCCCTGAATGCCGTCAGCGACCAGCAAACCGTCGGTATTGCCTATCGCACGGCCGACGGCAGGCAGTACGGCGATTTGTCTCGCGATATCCCCGCGCAGGATACCTCGCGCACATTCGTTCTGAAGATGGTTAAACCAAAGAATCTGAATTCCGTCGGCCCGCGATACGATATTGCCTGGAGGCAGATGTTGAAGAACATCTACTCGCTCAGGCTGAGGAACATCCGCAAGGCCGGGTTTGAGTTGGATGTGTACCGGCGACAAGACGGTCAAGACCCGGTGAATATCATACAGAACGAGCGGCTTCTGCGTGTGTTGGGTGTTGACAGATTTAACGCTGATGATTCACCCGCACCAAACGGCGATAATGTGTTCGATTTTCGTCCCAACAGAACCGTAAAGGAATCGCGCGCCGAAATTATCTTCCCGTACCTCGAGCCCTTCGGCAGCGGGCTTGTCCAGTATTTTCTGTCGCTCAATCCTCCTGTTGCCATTGATCCGGAGGTGTATGGTTTTCGCGAAATTTACGACACAACAAAAACTGTTGCGCAGCAGAGCATCCGGAACAAGTACCTCATCCAGGGTAAAGCGACGGGTGAAACGAGTTCGAAATATAACTTGGGCTTCAACGTTGTGGAAGGAAGTGTTCGAGTCTACCTGCGTGACCGGCTTTTGACGCCCAACGTCGATTATTCGGTTGACTATATTCTCGGCGAGGTTGTTATTCGCAATCCCGAAGCGCTGGTACCGGGCGCACAGTTGCAAATCAAGTACGAGCAGAACGATTTGTTCCAGCTTGCTTCGAAAACGTTGTTTGGGGCGAGGGGCGACTTGTTTGTTTCGCAAAGCACGAATTTCGGGTTCACTGTTCTCAGTCTGAACCAACAATCCTTGAGCGACAAAGTACGGTTGGGGGAAGAGCCGAACAAGAACACCATTGTCGGGTTTGACGGGCAAACAACCATCAAACTTCCGTTTCTTACCAGTGCCATTGATGCGTTGCCGGGAATTCAAACCCGGGAACTTTCCGATTTCAAACTCGCGGCAGAGGCCGCCTATGTCTCTCCTGACCCGAACACAAGAAAGAGCACAATTTCCGGCGATGGTGGTTCGGGTATCGCGTACATCGACGACTTTGAAGGCTCACGTCGTACGATTCCGCTCGGAACCAACTATGCCCAGTGGTTTCAGGCGAGCCCGCCGGTTGATACCTCGTTAGGGGTGAATGATACTTCCAGGATGAATTATAAGGCAAAGACAATCTGGTACAACGTGTACAATCTGGTCCAACTGACCGACGTATATCCGGACAAACTTGCTGGAAGCGCGGCAAGCAACCGGCTGACCGTGATGGATGTGAAATACCACCCGACCCAGCGGGGCATGTACAACTACAATCGTGGTTCAATAGCCGATTCATTGCAGCTCAGAAACTGGGGCGGCATCATGAGGCCGATTTCCATCGCAGGTACGAACCTGATCACGGAGAACATCAATTTCATTGAAATCTGGATGATGGTGGGGGCAAATGGAGCGAGGCCTGGGATGGATCCAGGAAAAATGTACGTTGATCTTGGCTCAATTAGCGAAGATGCTATCCCGAACAGAATTTTGAATACAGAAGACAAAGTGTCACCACCCGGAACTAATAGGGAAGGGACGATAAACTACACTCTCCAACCGTGGGAAGATGTCGGCCTTGACATGCTTACGAATGCCGAAGAACTCGCCCTCTACGGCGACCTGAACGGAAATGGGGACCCGAGCGGCGACGATTACGCGTACACACCCAACTCCTTTGACTACAGTCGTGTCAACGGGACGGAAAACAACCGGACAAGCCAAAATGGATTGTATCCCGATACCGAAGATCTGAATTCAGACGGTACGTTAAACGAAGCCAATTCGTATTTTCGCTATGAAATCTCACTGGATACTGTGCGAGCACGAAACCCCAACATTGTTGGAGGGGGTATTGGAACGAGTGTCTACTACCAATTTAGAATTCCGATTCGTGAATACAATTCTGTAGTTGGATCACCGACATTTGAGAATGTTGAGTCTATCCGCCTTTCATTTCAGAATGAAGCAGATTCCGTTTTTCTACGCATTGCCGATTTCTCCCTTGTCGGAAACCAATGGCAGGAATTGGACAAAGAGGATCCGACGTTCGCGGTGAGCATAGTAGGTATCGAAGAAAACTCGAACATTTATGCATCGCCGCCGGGCGTTATCCGGGAACGGGACAAGACGCGTCCCGAGGAACAAATCTACGCTAACGAGCAATCCCTCGCCCTCATTCTGAGAGGGGTTCCCGACGGACAAGCGCGGCAAGCCGTAAAGTATTACACGACCCGTCCGCTGGATTTGTTCAACTACCGGACGATGAAGATGTACGTTCACGGCGATGAGCAATTCCACTACGTTGATGTGAACAATTATGATGCGGAATTCTTCTTCCGCTTCGGTGCCGATTCGCTGAACTACTACGAGTACCGGTCGCCGATTCATCCAGCGTCGCCGCTTCTGCCCGGCGACCCGGTCGAGGTGAAATCCGAGAAACTGTGGAATGCGCTCAACAATGTTGAGATTCGGTTTCAGGATCTTACCGCAATCAAGCAGGGAAGGGATTCACTCACGCAATTTGTAGAACGTGTCGTACCCGGAGGCCCTCCCGGTGCCGTGTACCGCGTACTGGGAAATCCGTCTCTCACACAAGTCCGTTACATGTCGGTCGGTGTTGCGAACCCGATGGGCAAAGGCACAGTTGATTCGTTATTCGGACAGGTGTGGGTGAACGAGCTGCGTCTTATTGACGTGGATGATTCGCCCGGCTGGGCATACAGGTTTGATGCAAGCGTGAAGCTTGCCGACCTCGGAATGGTGTCGTTCAACTACTCGAAGGTGGATCCCAATTTTCACTCCATTGAACAGCGGTTCGGATCTCGGCAAACGGGCACGAATTGGGGCATAGCGGCAAACGTTGACTTCGGCAAGTTTTTCCCGTCGAATTGGGCCGGGACAACTCTTCCCATTTCCTACTCACATACTGAGGGCCTCATCAGGCCGAAGTACCTGCCAAGTTCGGATGTGTTGGTGAGTGAAGCTGCCCGGCTTGAAAAGGAGCGCCTCATTGCGAAGGGATATTCAGAGGAATATGCGAGTGCGGCCGCGGCGCAACTTGTGCTTGACGCGGAGACGTACCGTACATCCGATTCATGGGCGGCGCCCAATTTCAGGATTGCACTTCCTTCTGACGAATGGTGGATTCGTGATACGTGGAACAAGCTGACTTTCGGATTCAACTACACGAAATCGAGAGAGAGAAATCCGACTACAGCGTACAGATTATCGTGGCAATGGAGTGCCCGGATTCAATACCAGCTTGCGTTCAGTCCCGATTACTTCATTCAGCCCTTCAAGAGTATTTTTGCGGGTCTCTGGTTTCTGGATGACTACAAGGATATGAAGATCTGGTTTGCGCCGCAAAGCTTCAGTTGGTCGTTGAGCGCAAACCGCTCTCGCGACAGGTCGCTACAGCGAACGGTGGGATCGCAGGAACAGATCAATCGCAATTTCAATACAACTCGATCATTGGGATTTGCCTGGAAGTTGACGGAAGGGGGTTTGCTGAACCTTTCCGGTGACTACAGGTTTTTTTGAATGTCGAGGCAAGCTTGTTGAATCTCGAAACCCGCTCACGAATCAACAGCGCAGATTCTCCAAGATTCTTGACGATATCTTCTTCAACAATTCGTTCATCAACTTCGGCCAGGATACACGCTATTCACAACGGAACAACTTCAGCACCCGGCCGAATATCCCGAACATCTTCAATATCAAAAAGTATTTGGATTTATCGTTCGGGTACAGCGTAGATTACAATTGGCAGAATACACTGATTCGCGGCGATCTTGGAAAATCGGCCGGTTGGGGGAACAACATTACCTTCTCACTCAACTTCAGGTTGAAGCAATTGTTCGACCCGCTCTTTGAATCCTCTGCCCAGTCATCAAGTGTCGGAGGCCCGATGAACAAAGGTGGCCGAAGGTCGGTTCAGGTGGAGGACGATGGCGGGGCCGGCGATACAACTGTCGTTGCCGCAAGCGATTCGACGGCTCCCGGAGGAGGCGGGCTTGACAAAGTGTTAGGTCAGTTGAAGGAAGTCGCCAGGCTGTTGATCAAAGTTCCGCTGCTCGATTACGAGACGGTGAGCATTACTTTTACGCAAACGAACAATGCTGCGAACAACGGCGTCATCGGCAGGCCGGGTTTTGTGAACTTCTGGGGAAGGGTTCCCTTCTTCCAGGAGTCCGATCCCCGGTACGGTCCCTCGCGCCTTTATCAACTCGGCTTGATTTCCGATCCGCACGGCAGGCTTACGAATTTCGGCACGCGCCCGAAATTTCCGTTCTTCGGCTGGGATGTTGAACCCGGCCCCCGGGCTGCGAGCGGAACTTTGCAAAACACGTTCAGGCAAACCAACCGCCTGTCGTTTAAGACCTCGCGGGGTTTGTGGGAAGGGGCACGACTCGATCTCAACTGGAACGTCGGCTGGTCGTACAGCAGCTCGGAGAATTTTACAACCGATTCACTCGGACGAATCATTTACAACGATCCTGCCCGCCCCTTTACAGCCAGCTCTTCGGGAAGTGTTGACAGGTCGTTCTTCACGTTGCCGGATTTTCTGTTCTTTGGCACGTTCAAGAGTAATCTGAAGGAAGTGGCGACCCGGTATGGCAATCTCTCCGAATCGCAAAGGAATGAGGAGGCGCTTGCAAAAGCATTCGAAGAGGGATTTGAAGCGCTTCCCTTCTTCAGAAAAATCTTCGGACCGTTCACTCCGCGTGTAAATTGGAGTTTGCGGTGGGATGGGCTTGAGCGCATTCCGATGTTCGAGAGTTTCGTCAGCAGGCTCTCGTTCGATCATTCCTACGCGTCGAATTACACACGATCGTTTGCCAACAGGCCCGGCGGCGGCGGTGAGCGGACGGAAGGCCAGCGGGTGACATACGGATTCGCGCCGCTGGTTGGGTTGAATTTTACGTTCAAGGACTTGCTGAAAGGGGCGATGGGTGCCAACATCAGGTACAACACAAACACAACGTACGACCTTGCCGTGTCGTCGCGGAATATTGTCGAGACGCTTTCACAGGAAATATCCTTCACGGCATCCTATTCACGGCGTGGGTTTGAGATTCCGTTCTTCGGACTTTCGTTGAACAACGATCTCGAAATCAATGCATCATACTCGCTGACGAGAAATTCCCGCAAGCAGTTTGAAGTAGCGCGACTGACGATCGGCAATGTGGATGGCGTTCCGCTCGAGGGTTCGACACGCACGATTCTTGAGCCGCGCATCAAATACGTGTTGAGTCAGCGCGTCAATGCATCGGTGTATTATCGTCTTACAAAGATCACCCCCGATGCACAAGGTTCGGCGATTCCCGGCAGCACAACAAACGAAGCGGGACTTGATATTCATATCTCGATTCAGTGAGTGAGGTGAGGAGATTTTCGTCTGTTTGAATCTGGCTGTTGATTTGGTTATCATTTTCTTGAATCCGGAACACGAAAGTTATGGAAGAGTATAAAGGAAGAATTCTGTGGGTTGACGACGAGATTGATTTACTGCGTTCCCACATCCGCCTCCTGTCGGAAAAAGGCTATACAGTTGACACGGCGACAAACGGAGAAGATGCGGTGAGCATGGTGAAGGATCGGAATTTCGATCTTGTCTTTCTCGATGAAATGATGGCGGGGATGGGCGGATTGCGCACACTCGGCGAAATCAAAGACATTCGCCCCAATCTTCCCGTCGTGATGGTGACGAAGAACGAAGAAGAAACGCTGATGGAGGAGGCGATCGGCGTCAAGATCAGCGACTATCTGACCAAGCCTGTCAATCCCAGCCAGATTTTGATGGCGTGCAAGAAGTTCTTGGAGGGAAAGAAGATTACCGGGGCGACGGTTTCGCGGGACTATGTCAGGGATTTCAACGAAATCACGATGGCGTTGATGGGCCCGCTTGATCACGCGGATTGGGTGGATATGTATGCGCGTCTTGTCAATCGCTCAATGGAATTGGACGCTCATCCCGAACTCGGATTGCAACAGACACTTAATGATCAGTTTCGGGAATGCAACCTTGCCTTCGGCAAGTACGTTGAAAATAATTACCGGGATTGGGTGGAGCAGGCGAAAAACCGGCCCGTCTTGTCGCACGAGGTGGTTGATCGGTTTCTGATTCCCGAATTGCGTGAGAACAGGTCGGTGTTCTTTTTCGTGATTGATTGTCTGCGCCTCGATCAATGGCTGATGATGGAAAGTCTGCTGCACGAGTATTTCAACATCTCCAAAGAATACTACTACAGCATTCTTCCAACGGCAACACCGTATTCGCGCAATGCTATCTTCAGCGGCTCCTTTCCGAGCGATGTTGAGTTGCGATATCCCGAGTTGTGGGAGAAAAATGAAGACGACGAGAACAGTCGCAATCGGTATGAACGGCAATTTCTCGACGGCCTTCTTGAACGCAGGAAAGTCCAACTCAAACCGGAGGCAAAGTACGTCAAGATTCTTGACGCGGAATTCGGGCGAAGCATTGAAAACACGATCAACTCCTATACGAACGCACGGTTGACGTCCATTGTCGTGAATTTTGTCGATATGCTCGCACACGGCCGTTCGGATTCGCATCTTCTGAAGGAAATTGCGCCGGATGAGTCGGCATACAGGCTTCTTACGAAGTCCTGGTTCATTCACTCGTCCTTGTTCGGCATGTTGAAGATCCTCTCGAAAAATAAGAATGTGCGGATTGTTTTGACAACGGATCACGGAAGTATCCGCAGCTTGCGGGGATCGAAAGTACTTGGCGATCGTGAGGCTTCAACCAATCTCCGCTACAAGTACGGGCGCAATTTGAAAGCGGACGACAAAGCGGCCGTTTTCATCAAGAATCCGTTGGAGTACAAACTGCCGAAACGCGGCGTGGCAACAAACTACATTATCGCGAAAGAAGACTACTACTTCGTCTATCCGACGGACTACCACAAATACCTCAACCAGTATCGTGACAGCTTCCAGCACGGCGGCATTTCCATGGAGGAGATGATTCTGCCTGTTATCAAGCTTGAGCCGAGGGGATGAAAAAGTTCCTTTCAGGATCGGCGGATGAAACAGCAGCTCTCGGCAAGACGTTTGCTCAAGAGTTGAGGCCGGGCGATGTTGTCACGCTGTCCGGAAACCTCGGGAGCGGAAAAACCCGCTTTGTCGTCGGGATGTGTGAGGGATTGCATGCACACGGCCATGTTGCCAGTCCGACCTTCACGATCATCAACGAATACGAAGCCCCGTTCGGGAAAGTAATTCACATCGATCTCTACCGCATCAACAGGCGAACGGAAATACGGGAACTCGGCATTGAGGAGTACTTCACCGACAGATGCATTTGCATGATAGAATGGCCCGAGCTTGTTTCCGATCTGCTTCCTTCGAAACGTTTTGAGGTTGTGATCGACTTCGGAACGGGGGAGAACGACAGAGTGATTTCGGTAAAGGAGAGTGTTCCCGCGTGAAGATTCTCGGTATCGAAACCGCGACGACTGTGTGTGGGGCGGCTCTTAGTGTCAACGGCACTGTGTCGGGAGAAGCTGAAATTCATGAGAAGAACGCCCATGCCGAGCGCATCATGGACCTCATCGACGCGGTTGTCAAACAATCGGGAATGCACTTGTCAGGCCTCGATGCCATAGCAGTTTCTATCGGTCCCGGCTCGTTCACAGGATTGCGGATCGGCCTGAGCATCGCGAAGGGGCTCTGCTTTTCACTCGATAAACCCCTTGTTGCCGTTTCGACGCTTCATGCGTTGGCGTATCGGGCCGTGGCAGTGAATAGTGGAAGAACTCCGTATATTCTTGCAGCAATAGATGCACGAAGAGACGAAGTGTACTGCCAGTTGTTTCGCGTAAACGGAACAACTGTGCATCCTGAATGGAAAGAGCGGGACTCCACACTCGATGCGTTGTTCAAGGGTGTCATGAATGAGAGTGTCACCCTAACAGGGGATGCGGCTGTAAAATTTGCCGCGCATCCCGACGGAGCGGCAGTTATGCACGTTTCCGCAGAGGATGCACACTGCAGCGCTGCAACCATCGCGTTGTTGGGAGAGCAATTGGCTCGGGAAGGCACATTTGCCGATATCAAAACCCTCGAGCCGAAATATGTCAAGGAATTTTACACCAACGTTGCGAACTGAGAAGGTTATCAGAAATGGCCTGGTTTAAACGATCAAAAGAGAACATAGCGCCGGCAACGGCAAAGAAGGAAATGCCGGATGGCATGTGGACGAAATGTGACAAGTGTGATGAAATCATCCACAAGATGGAACTTGAGCAGCACATGTACACGTGCCCGAAATGCAACAGACATTTCCGGATCGGCAGCAAGGAGTACTTCAAGATTCTTTTTGATGATGGAACATTCAAAGAATACGACCACAAGATGCGGTCTGTCGATCCGCTGAAATTCAAGGATACGAAACGGTATCGTGAACGCATACCGGATGCAATAAAGAAAACAGGATTGTACGACGCAGTCCGTTGGGGAACCGGAAAAATGAACGAACGCAGCGCCGTCGTTGCCTGCATGGATTTTGGATTCATCGGTGGAAGTATGGGTTCGGTTGTGGGCGAAAAAATCGGCCGGGCGATTGACCGCGGCTGGAAGACGAAAACGCCTGTCATTATTGTTTCCTCGAGCGGCGGCGCCCGCATGATGGAAGGCGCATACTCATTGATGCAAATGGCGAAAACCAGCGCAAAACTGGCGCGGCTTGGCGATGCGGGCATTCCCTTCATTTCCATTCTTACCGATCCGACAACCGGCGGCGTGACAGCGAGCTACTCCATGCTTGGCGACGTGAATCTCGCCGAACCCGGCGCATTGATCGGGTTTGCGGGGCCTCGCGTTATCAAGCAGACAATCGGGAAGGATTTGCCGCCGGGCTTCCAGCGATCGGAGTTTTTGCTCGAGCACGGGTTCGTCGATATGATTGTGCATCGGAAGGAAATGAAGGACACCGTATCAAAGTTACTCGCCTTGATGATGTAATGAACGCCTTACGTACCGACGAGAGTATGTCGGGTTGCTGCATCATGTTCTTTCGAAGAATGGTATGACTATTCACTTGCTTGGTGTTCCCATGGATTTGGGTTCCGGTCGGCGCGGAGTCGATATGGGACCGTCAGCCATCCGAATTGCCGGGCTTAGCGACCGGTTGAAGGAACTCGGCCACAAGATAGTTGATGATGGGGATATCGACATTAAGAATATGGAAGAACTCCGTGTCGGCGATGTTCGGGCACGCTATCTGAAGGAGATCTCCCGCGCCTCGACAATTCTTGCCCGCCATACGGAGGGCATCATGAACAACGGACGCTTTCCTTTGATTGCCGGTGGCGATCATTCTATTGCGATCGGGTCGATTTCCGGCATTGCTGCCTTTGCAAGAAAGAAGAGAAAGAAACTCGGTGTACTGTGGGTTGATGCGCATGGCGATATGAATACGCCGGGAACATCTCCTTCAGGCAATGTTCACGGTATGCCTTTGGCATGCCTTCTCGGGTACGGTCCCGGTGACTTGAAGAAAGTTGGTGGAGATTTCGACAAGATAAAACCTGATAACGTAGCCCTCGTTGGGGTTCGCAGTCTCGATGACGGTGAGCGCAAGTTCATCGAGCAAACAGGCGTTCACGTCTTCACGATGTCGGATATCGACAGGCAGGGAATTCATCGTGTTATGAAGAAGGCGATCTCGAAAGTGACGAACGGAACAAGCTATGTTCACGTCAGCTTCGATCTCGATGCCGTTGATCCGACGATAGCGCCTGGAGTCGGAACGCCTGTGAAGGGGGGACTCGACTACCGCGAGGCTCATCTCATAATGGAATCATTGTACGAAGCGAAAGCAATGACATCATTGGAGATCGTGGAAGTCAATCCAATACTTGATGAACAAAATACATCGGCTGAGTTTGCGGTTGAGATAGTTCAGTCGGCTTTCGGCAAGAGGATTTTGTAGAAGACCCCATGGTAATCAGAGATATTCGGGAAATGAGGCAAACGGCCGAGCGCATGCGCCTCACCGGCAAGCGCATAAGCGTCGTGCCAACAATGGGCTATCTGCATGAAGGGCATCTATCGCTGATTCGCATAGCGAAAAAAAAATCCGACGTTACGATTACAACCCTGTTCGTGAATCCTGCGCAATTCGGCCAGAACGAAGATTTCTCCCGTTATCCGCGATCGTTTGAGCGGGATCTTTCTCTTGCTCATGCCGCGGGCACGGATTATCTGTTTGCGCCGGAAACGTCTCAAATATATCCAACCGGATATTCAACGTACGTGAATGTTGAGGGAATCACAGACGTACTGGAAGGGAAATCACGGCCGGGACATTTCCGCGGCGTTGCAACGGTTGTTACAAAACTCCTTAATCTCACCAAACCCCACATTGCAGTGTTTGGTCAGAAGGATGCACAACAAGTGGCGGTAATCCGGAGATTGGTAAGGGACTTGAACATTGATGTCGAAGTGCTGGTCGTGCCGATAGTACGTGAGCCCGATGGACTGGCGATGAGTTCCCGCAACACCTATCTCAATGCAGAACAGCGTCGTCAGGCAACAGTGTTATATCAAGCTCTTGTACTGGCTGAGCAACGCATCAAGCAGGGCGTTCGTGAGTGTAGCAAGATTATCGATGAGATGCAGAGCCTCATTACGACCAACTCGTCGGGACAAATCGATTACATTTCGATTGCGGATAACAACTCACTCCAGGAGCTGGCAACGCTTCAACTCAGACAGTCGGTTCTGGTCTCGCTGGCAGTGAAGTTCGGAACAACCCGGCTGATTGACAATATCGTCCTTCTCGTTTGAAACAGGAATGAAACGACCTCTTGCGGTAATTATCATGGCGGCGGGAAAAGGAACCCGCATGAACAATCCCGACATGGCAAAAGTCATGTTTCCGATTAATGGCAAGCCGATGGTCGAGCATGTTGTGGACCTTGCCCTCAAACTCGAAGCGCAGCCGGTGGTAGTGATTGTGGGATGGCAGAAAGACTCGGTCATCAAACATCTCAAGAAATTCACAAGCCGGAAAGTCGAATGTGTCGAACAAAATCCCCAACAGGGAACTGGTCACGCCGTCATGCAGGCGGAGTATTCCCTTCGCAATTTTGAGGGGGATGTACTTGTTCTTTCGGGCGACGTTCCGATGATGACATATGAAACCGCGACGTCTCTGATCGAACTCCATTACTCGACAGGCGCCCGCGCAACCGTTCTCACTGCAGTACTTGATGACGCAACCGGATACGGACGAATTCTCCGCAACACGGATGGAAGCGTGTTCGGCATAGTCGAGCACAAGGATGCAACACCCGAACAGCGTGAAATCAGAGAGATCAATTCCGGAATCTACGTCTTTGACGCAAAATTGTTGTTCGAAAGCCTGAAACATATCACCCCGACAAACGCCCAGAAAGAATACTACTTGACGGATGTCTTCCACTACTTCTGGCTTCATCAATACAAAGTCAGCGCCAGCGTGGCAGGAAATCCATTGGAGACTCAAGGCATCAACACGGTTGCCCAACTCGAAGCGGCAAGGGAACTTATGCAGAGTTCCGGCAGTTGACAATCATGAGTGTTTTTGGTATCATTTTCATAGAAATAGCGTGTGCTGAAAGGTCATAAGGAGAACATCATGAAGAAACTGGCTTTGTTGTTTGCTCTGGTTGCCGTTGGATTCGGGATTGCATCAGCGCAACTTAAGTCCCAGGTTGCGCAGGAGACGCAAGTCTCGATAACCCGGCTTGGTGGCGATTCATCGCCGTTGTCGTACTTGTTCGGCTGGTTCGACCCCGACAAGTTCACGATGCGCCACTCGTTCGATATGTCGTTCATGACAGCCGGCGGACATGGCCTTTCCCTCGGCACGTACACCAACACGATGATGTACCAGTTCGACGACAACTTGAATGCCCGAGCCGATATTGCGTTCAGCTTCTCGCCGTACAGTTCGTTCTCGACTTTTGACAAGAAGGATCTTAGCCAGGTGTATTTGAAGAACGCCGAGGTAAACTACAAACCGTGGGACAATACAAAGATCTCACTTTCGTTCAGACAGATGCCGTACGGAACAGGCTATTACTATTCGCCGTTTTACAGTCCATATTACTACAACCCATTTTACAGAGAAGCAGGATTCTGATAAAGGGATTTTCACGCCGTTGTGAATTGCTGCAGTATTCAGCAGAGCCGGACTTCTCTT
This sequence comes from Bacteroidota bacterium, assembly GCA_019637975.1. Taxonomy (NCBI): domain Bacteria; kingdom Pseudomonadati; phylum Bacteroidota; species Bacteroidota bacterium. The sequence goes on from JAHBUR010000020.1 coordinate 38,818, forward strand.
GCAGGCAATGCAAGAAGGGGATCGGCTTTCGTATTTTCCTGCCTGCATCTTCATATCACCTAAGCGTACTTTGAATTTGCGAACTTTCGTTTCCGACGCAAAAACAATTCGTAGAACAGCGGTTACCACTTTGATTGTACTGCTGATGATTGTGGTTGGCTTCCTCGGCTACTCATTTGTCTCACGCAATTTCATCGAGCCTCCGGTTGATTCCACCAAAGGCGATGTCCAACCCGGACAAGTCATCCAGATTGATTTACTCAACGGTTGCGGCGAGCGAGGGGCAGCCTCCAAGTTTACCAACTACCTTCGCGCTCGCGGATATGATGTGGTGGAGATGAAGAACTACAAGACATTCGACGTAAAAGAGTCGCTTGTTATCGACCGGAGCGGCAATGTAGAGATTGCGCGTAAGGTAGCGTACGCCCTCGGCGTCAGCGAGAAGAATATCATTCAACAAATCAACCATGACTATTTTGTCGATGTTTCCGTTGTCGTCGGAAAGGACTTTGCACTCTTGAAACCTTATACCCGCTAATCATTCCAGGAGGAGATGCGTTGAAATCATCTGCATTGGCAAATGCAATTGCGAAACTGGCACTCACAAAGAAGGCTCAAGAAGTTGTGATTATGGATCTGCGCCCGCTGACATCGATGACGGATTTCTTTGTTGTCTGTTCAGCCGATTCTGACATCCAGGTGAAAGCAATTGCTGATGCCGTACTTGGGGGGACCGAGGAGAAGGGGATCGGCCCCTGGCACAAAGAGACGAAAAGTCACAATTGGATGCTGCTTGATTTCTCGGATGTTGTTCTTCACATCTTCCACAGGACGGCGCGGAGTTTCTACAACCTTGAGAAACTGTGGGGTGATGCGAAGATGAAGTACATTCGTGATGAAAAGCCGGCGGGCAAGCAGCCGAAACCGGTTTCACCAAAGAGTGCGAAGCCGAAGAAGAAATCGATTGTTCGAAGCACAAAAGGCAAGCCTGCCCGGAAGAAAACTGCTAAATGAAAAACTACCTGCACGGGAAAATCTCCTTATCACTCCAATCACTCGGAATTGACCCGGGCACACTCATTGGTTTCGAAAAACCCCGCCAGGCAGAACATGGCGATCTGACGACAAATATCGCGATGGTGTTGGCAAAGTCGCAAAAAAAGAACCCCCGCCAGCTTGCCTCGGATATTGTCAATTCGCTTCAGCTCGACTCATTACTTGTCAGCAAAGTCGAAATTGCAGGACCCGGTTTCATCAATTTTACCCTCACTCCGAAATTCTACCGGCAGCAACTTGGCACATTACTTTCCGCCGAACGATCGTTCGGCCGCTCGAATGTCGGCAACGGGAAGAAGACGCAGGTCGAGTTCGTGAGCGCGAATCCGACCGGGCCGCTGACCGTCGGTCACGGGCGCGGTGCTGTGTACGGTGATACCGTTTCCAATCTGCTGGAATGGACGGGCCATGATGTAACGCGAGAGTATTACTTCAACAACGCCGGCAGGCAGATGCGCGTGTTGGGCGATTCTGTTCGTCTCCGGTACTTGCAGTTGCTGGGCGAGAGAGTCGAGTTTCCGGAAGACTACTACCAGGGCGAATACATCAAAGACATCGCATCACACCTCAAAGATGGGTTCGGGGATTCGCTGAGAAATGAACCGGCGGAAGGGAAGTTCAAAGCTCAGGCGGAAAAGGAAATCTTTGAGGATATCAAGAAGACGTTGAAGTCGCTCGGCATCATTCACAAGACCTTCTTCAATGAGAACTCTTTGTATGAAGATGGGAAGATCAAGGAGGTGTTGGAAGAGTTCAAGAAGCGGGACTTGTCATACGAAAGCGAAGGGGCCGTCTGGCTGAAAACCAGCGCGCTCGGCAGCGAGAAGGACAAGGTGATTGTGAAGAACACGGGCGAACCGACGTACCGCCTTCCTGATATTGCCTACCACGTTGACAAGTTTCGGCGTAGGTTTGAGTTGATTGTAGATATTTTCGGCTCGGACCATATTGCTACTTATCCCGACGTACTTGCGGGCGTCAAGGCACTCGGCTACGACGACACGAAAGTGAGAGTGCTGATTCACCAGTTCGTCACCATCATGCAGGGAACGGAAGTGGTGAAGATGTCCACCCGCAAAGCAAACTACATTACTCTTGACGAGTTGATTGCCGAAGTCGGCCCCGATGTTGTGCGCTACTTCTTCCTCATGCGAAGTATGACAGCGCATTTGAATTTTGACTTGAATCTCGCGAAACAGCAGTCGGATGAAAATCCGGTGTACTATCTGCAGTACGCCCACGCCCGCATTTGCAGCATCATGCGGAAGGCGGAAGAAGAAGGGAAGAAGGGAGCCACATCGCCGAATCTCGACTTGCTGAAAGAGCAGGAAGAGCTTGAACTCATCAAGATGTTGCTGGAATTTCCTGAGACGGTCGAGTACTGTGCAGAGACGTTTGAAATTCACCGGTTAGCCGAATACTTGCAGGACGTCGCAACAGCATTCCACAAATTCTACCACAATTGCCGCGTCGTCAGCGAAGATTCTGACTTGACGCATGCCCGGCTTGCACTCTGCGATGCGACGAAGGCCGTCCTTCGCAACGGATTTGCCGTACTCGGCATTTCGGCGCCGGAGAAGATGTAGCGCTTTTGTTGCAAACCTCACCTTTTGTATATTCTTCCAATGAAAGTCACATCACAACGCGTTTCCGGACAGAAATTTTAGAGAGGTAGAAAAATGAAATTCAACTATTATCCTGAAACTGACTCACTTTACATTGACCTTTCGGAGGAACAGAGTGTTGATTCGAAAGAAGTTGCTGAAGGGGTCGTCGTTGATTTTGATGAGAATGGGGCAATCGTCGGCATTGACATTGACCACGCAAGCAAAATTGTCAATCTGGAACGCATTGAATCTGCATCGTTGCCGATTAGCTCCTTCTCGATTGCCTCGTAGAGGGTCACATCACTCGCAGAGTTGTTCAACTATTCATCTACCCCGCCCTCCGGTACACCTTCTCGTCCGCAAACAATCCCGTATCCACGACACCGTTCACAGTCTGCAATAAATCGGGGAACGCCTGCGCGGCAGCCTGCGGAACAAGAACCGGCTTCCCATCCCGCAACGACGACATCAGTTGCAGCGCATTGGCAATCGCTTTGCCTTCGGTTGTGTTGTTGAAGATGATATTAATGTTCTCGCATTTCTCTTCAAGCGCGGACAACCTTCGCTTCAGCTCACGCAGTTCCTTGGCGTTGTACAGATAGTCATACCGGGTATCCATGCCGTTCAGCAGCCATCCCTTCTCATTTCTTCCATGAAGACGAACATAAGCCGTCTTTCCAATCACTTCCGTCACAAAGGGCATCAATCTGTTGATGCGGGGAAGGTCGGCGTTGACGACTCCCAACCCGCTCTCACGAAGAAAACTCCTGAGGAAGTGGACATCATTCCATGACTCATTTCTGAACTCTACATACAGCGGAAATCCCCTGAACGTGCCGCTGAGCTTTTCGAGATGGTAGCGGTTTGCGCCCGTATTCGTGAATGAGTAGGGAAGCTGCACCAGCGCGGCCCCGAGACGGTCATTCTTCTGCAATTCCTGCAGAAGTCCGCGCACACGCGTTGCCCGTTCGGGCCTGATTTCTTTTCCGTGCACAAACGACTTGTGCAGCTTCACGTTAAACCGGAAGCGCTTGTTCCCGGCCACTGCGGCAATCCACTGCAAGGCATCCGCCATTCCTAACGAATCATCCCAGAATGTCGCCCGTACTTCCACTGTATCAAAATACCGGGAGTAAACGCGGAGCTTGGCGTCCGACTCTTCCATCGGCACGCTGTACAGACATTGATTGAAGCACTCGTGTTCCCATCCCCCGATGCCGATTGAGTACTGAACCTGTTTCCTGTTCATAACGCCTCCGCTAAAAAAGTTCTTGACACAACGCTTGTAATTCCGTATAATTGCTGCAGCAAGATACGACATAATTGTCGTCTTGTCAAGTCCACAAGCGACATAATTGACAATTGACCATTGTCTGTTGACCATTGACCGTTATGAAACAGCATCCACGAACGTACGCGCACAGCAAGGAACGCCTTTGTGCTCCTTGTGTGCTTGTGACTTCGTGTTGAAATCTCTCTTCATCAGTAACCAGAGGCGACTATGAAATCCACCATTGGCGACCGCATACGTGAGGCGAGGGAGAACAAGGAACTCGATCAGGCGACCCTCGCGCACAAGGCCAACATCGTGACACGCACGCTGCAACGTTGGGAGAAAGGCGAGCAAATCCCCGACGGCATTTCGATTACCAAAATCGCCAAAGCGACCGGCGCGCATCCCCATTGGCTTCTGACCGGCGAAGGGGAGATGTACGACGCGCCTGCCCGGCCATCGAATGTCTTTCAGCTTCCGAACACATTCCGGCGGAACGCAAAGTTGGTTGAGCTGCCTATCATGTCCGCCGTACCCGCCGGGAAACTCGCTACCAATTTCCACCCCGATTATGTTGACGACTACATTGCCGTTGACGACGTACGCGACCCGCAGGCGTTTGCGCTCAAAGTCAAAGGCAACAGTATGGCGCCCCGCATTGAAGATGGCGATACCGTTGTCGTCAGCCCGGCGCAAGAGGCACACAACGGCGATATCTGCGTCGTGCGAGTCAACGGCGAGGACACGTTGAAGAAGGTGAAGTTCGAAGGCAACTACATCCACCTCATACCTCTCAATCCGGATTTCGAGCCGGTAACGGTACGAAAGAAGGACGTGAACTTCTGCTGGAAGGTGGTGAAGATGGTGAAGGAGTTGTAGGGGGAGATTTGCAATCGCGGCTACTCCTTTTGTATATTGGATACAAAAGTATCCATACGGATACAAAAGTATCCAAATGAGGATTTCGCCGATGGCCGTTCACAATGTGCTCGATTACGTATTTGCAGCATGGTCACATGTTGCTGTCCTTCGTGTTGTTCAAGATTCGGCGGTTGGGATGACAGGCCGTGAGATTGCCCGCCTTGCCCAAATGAGTCACCGCTCATGTTTGAAAGCCCTCACAACGTTGGAACAGCTTGCCATCATTCAGCGACAACGAGGTGGAAGGGACCATCGATTTCTATTAAACAGGGATCATGTTCTCGTGAAGCACGGGGTACTACCACTGCTCAAGTCGGAACGTAGTTTCTTGAATGAGCTGACACAGACACTTGTCAGAGGTTTGGGAACGCAGGCGCGTTCTGTTGTGCTGTATGGGAGCGCTGCCCGCAAAGAAGACCGGCTCGATAGTGACTTGGATATTTGCGTTGTGGTGGCTACGGAACGCGATGTCGAACAAGTGCAATCTTCTCTCCAAGATCTTGCGTCACTTATACTGCGAAGGTTCGGTGCCCGCCTTGCGCCTCTGCTTATGACTTCTAAAGACTTTGTAACGAAAGTGAAGAATAACAAAGCGCCAGTGTCCAGTATTCTCAAGGAAGGAATCGTGTTGCACGGACGCTCACTGCGGGAGCTTGCACGTGGCTAGGAGCAGGCGTGTCAGTGTATCGCGTGAACGCTCGTCAGACTACATGAACGTAGCGGAAAACTTCTATCAGGGTGCCGGGCTTGCCCGTGAATTCGAATACTGGAACGCAGCCGGTGTACTCATAGTTCATGCTGCCATTGCACTCCCGGACGCTGTTGCGATCAGGTTCGGAGGCGTGAAAAGTCAAGGGGAAGACCATCACGATGCAGCGACTCTGCTGGATGAACTTGTTGCCGGGGATGACATGAAGAAGACTGCGTTGGGCCAATTGCGGCGCATCATCGATCACAAGACTTCGGTTTCTTACAGCGGGGAGGTGTATAATCGGAAAGACGTGGAACAACTCTGGAAGCAACTTGAGAGGTTCCGATTGTGGGCAAAGTCGATTCTCCAATAGATGTGAAACAATATTCTGTGCATCTTCAATATACGAAGCGAGATGACCATGAAAGCCACCGCCACCTACTCCGTCAAGAAATGGGAAGAGAGCACGCTGCAACAAATCCCTCCCGACATGAAAACAACCAGAGCCTCCGTCGAGTACGAACTCAAAGGCGACCTCGAAGGCAAAGCAACCGTTGAGTACCTGATGTTCTACGTTCACGCCGACGAGAAAGATCAGCACAACTCCACCGCCGTGTACACCGGACTCATCCGCTTTGAGGGGAAGCTCAACGGCCGCGCCGGGAGTTTCGTGATGAAGGATGACGGCAAGTTTGCTGGCGGTGCCGCTGAGTCGTCATTGAAGATTCTCGATGGTTCGGGAACGGGGGAACTGAAAGGCATCAGCGGCACAGGCATGTATCGGGCGGATAGGGAAGGGGCGAGGATGGAGGTAGACGCCAATGCAAACAAGGGGTAGCTTTCTGAAAAATCTGTTTCTGCTGAATCAGCCGAAAGGTGGTATTTGTGGGCTCACATGATGGTCGACCCTTTATTCCGGATACAACAGAATGGCAACCGAGATATAGTGCTGCGGGCACTCTTAAATCGGGATTTGTGAAGAGATGCAAGGCATTAGAGCAGGGAATCTGTTTGAGAGTCGAATCCGAGAAGACTATGAATATTGATGACTATGATTCACGCTTAGGAGTAGAAGACATACTCAGAGATGAACTTGGAAAGATCCTTCCCGCCCGATATAGCGTGAAGGCAGGAGTTGTTAACGACAGGAGCGGAAATACAGCAGGGGATATCGATATAGTTGTATTCAATGATATTTGGTTCCCATCACTAAAGGCTGGAGCGACTAGTCAGTCGCGACGAGTTCACTTGCCAATTGACGGCGTCTATGCCGTCTGTGAAGTCAAGCAAACAATAGACTTCAAGGTTCTTGACGAGGCTATGAAAAAACTTGTGATGTGCCACCGACTCCAGCGGCCAATGACCCATGCTCAAAGGCTCGTTGAGAATCGTGAGGTCAGTCATTGTGTTCACGGCCTGTCGAATCCGCTATATTCAGCAATCATAGCAACGAATCTAAAGGCTGGTATAGATATCAATGAAATGGTTGACAGATTCTTTTTGATAAACAAAACGCTTAAACGTCTGGAGGTAGTTCGGGCATTTTGCGTATTAGGACATGGAACAGTGACTTGGGCATTTAAGGACGAGAAGAACGAAATCCGTCCAGCACTTTTTATGATGGAGGATCTTCTTCAGCCGATCTTTCCTGCCTTTCATAGAATTCCGCAAACTGAATCACCTTTGTACGCTCTGGTTTCAGATCTGATGCTGCATCTCTATCATTCGGTTTTGGCGCCGGAGGACATCGCACCGAGCTATGGTCCTGTGTCGCCGACTATCAGCGTTCCGATGTCGAATAAAACTATCTTGGCTCCTGACAATGAGATACCTTCCCGGATGGAGCAGTAGTCCGGTGGGCGGAACAAGAAGATGAACGGAAGGATTCTCAACAGACAAACATACGATGAAATGCCCGAACGCTTCAGTCGGGAAGTGGCGCTGTAATCCGCAATCCCCAATCTCTCACAACTTCTCCACCGGATACTCATCCAACATATCCAATATCCCCTCAATCGTCTTCGGCGAATTTCCCTCCGCACGGTTGTTGATGTAGGCGTAGAGCGAGCGGCCCTCGGCAATACAACGGTGGACTGCCTCAACGATGCCTAATCTCAGCTCGGGGTTCTCTTCTTTGATTTCCGTGTAGGGCTGAAACAGCCGCACGGCATCTTCGTACTTTCTTCCTGCTTTGAGCAATGCTCGCGACACGCTGAACTTCGTTGTGAGAATGCCGCCAATCTTCAGTTGCTCGATAATCGGCGGCATGCGGGTCCAGTTGTTCAAGACATGGGCGACATCGTGCGCTTGCAACATCTTCAAATACTCTTCCGTCAAAAAATTCTCGTTGCGCAGCTCGATGGCGAAATCAAATCCCTTCGGCAGACGGTGAAGAAAATCGTCTATCATCTCTACAAATTTGTCATAGTTGATTCCCGAGTTCGGATGAAATGTCGAGAACTCGAAGATAATCACGCCCCGCTTTTTCTGCAGGTGTTCAAGCGGTTTGAGAAACTGCTGTTGAAACAACTCAACATTGAGGAAATCCGGATTCTCCGTTCCGGCCTTCGGGCCGAAGCGGGGAATATTCGGATAGCGTTTGATCGTGATGCGGTCGGTGACTTTGAGCGAGAGCTTGAATTCATCCGTCGTTTGGTCGTGGATGAATTTCATTTTGTCGGGATCGGGGAAGTCGTACAGAGCAAAGTCGGCGCAGACGGTCGGGAAGAGTTCTGAGTACTCGGCGAGGGCGTTGTCGTTGAACGTCTTTTTCGATTTGTACTCTTTGTTGTAGATGTGCCCGCGCCAGCCGGGATATTTCCACGACGACCCTCCGAAGTAAATGCCCTTGCTCGCCCATCGCTTGATGCGAGGTCTATTCTTCTCCACGTACTCGGATGTTGCCTTCACTTTCTTCGGCGGAGGGTTGTCTCCGAAGAGTGAAAGAGTGGTATCTTGTTTCTTTTTCTTACCCATACATACTCTGCCAAAATACAAAGCCCGTTGTCGAAGCAACGGGCAGAGAGTCGTGTGAAAATTCAGCCACTAAGACTCAAAGATCTCGAAGGTTTCACCAAGTCACTCTTCGTGAATCCTCTGTGACCTCTGTGACTTTGTGGCGTTCTTTCTTTGTCCTAGCTCAAAAAATGCACAACCACCCCATCCCGCAGCTTTGGCTCGAACCACGTGGATTTCGGCGGCATGATCTTCCCCGCGTCAGCAATTGTGAGCAACTCTTCAATTGATGTGGGGTAGAGGGCAAACGCAACGGCCATCTCGCCTGAATTCACCCGCCTCTCCAACTCTTTCGTGCCGCGGATCCCGCCGACGAAATCAATGCGCTTGTTCGTGCGCGGGTCGTCAATGCCGAGAATGGGGGCAAGAATGTTCTTCTGCAAAATCGAAACGTCGAGCTTTTCAACAGGGTCGGGATTGGTGAGATACGAAAGATCGGCTTTCAGCGTATACCAGTGGCCGTTCAGATACATGCCGTACTCGCCTTTGGCTTTCGGCTCTGCTTGTCCCGACTTCTGTACCGTAAACTTGTGCTTCTTGATCTCATCCAGGAAGGCCTCTTCGTTCAGGCCGTTCAAATCCTTCACGACTCTGTTGTATTCCATGATCCGAAGCTGATTATGCGGGAAGAGAACGGCAAGAAAGAAGTTGTATTCTTCATCTCCTTTGTGATTCGGATTGGCGTCAGCGATTTCCTTTCCGACTCGTGCCGCTGCCGCCGAGCGATGATGCCCGTCTGCAACGTACAGGTTGTTCACACGACCGAAATGCTCGACGAGATGGCGGATCGTCTTCTCGTCCGAAATCACCCACAACTGGTGACGGATGCCGTCGTCTGCGACGAAGTTGTACACTGGATCGGCAAGTCGTACGCGATCCACAATCTCATCGATGCGCGGCTCGGCGTGATAGGTCAGGAATATCGGGCCGGTATGGGCGTTCGTTACTTTCACGTGCCGTGTCCGGTCGTCTTCCTTATCCTTACGCGTCAGCTCGTGCTTCTTGATCGTGTCGTTGAGATATTCCTGCACCGAAGCGCAACCGATGATGCCGTATTGCGTATGCGTGCCCATCGTCTGCGCGTAGACATAGAAATAGGGATGCGGGTCTTCCTTCAGAATTCCGTCACGAATCAGCTTCTGCAAATTCTCCTTCCCCTTTTCATACACAGCCGGGTCGTACAAATCCGTGCCGCGAGGCAGATCAATTTCCGGTTTGCCGACATGCAGAAACGAAAGAGGCTTGCCTTGCGCTTCGATGCGGGCCTCTTCGGAACTCAAAACATCATACGGATTTGCCGCAACCTGAGCGGCATATTGGGGGAGAGGACGAAATCCCTTAAACGGTCGAACTGTTGCCATGGACTATCTCACAATTTTGTTGGGTGAAGAATGAAGAAAAAAGTGCACGGACGAGAAGATCATTCTGGATTTCCGTGCACTTTGAGATTACGACTTTGCAGCGAGAGAAGCAACCAGCCGCTCGGCAGGTGGTTGCATTTACCTGAGAAGCACGAGCTTGTGCGTTTGCGTGAATGAGCCGGCTTGCCCGTCCCTTCGGGACGAGGTCTCGCCTACGGCGGAGATGCGATAGAAGTAGATGCCGCTGGCAAGCTGCCCTGCGTTGAGAGTTGCTTGGTGAGAACCAGCCTCCTTGACTTCATCCACCAGGCTCATCACTTCCCTTCCCAAGATGTCGAACAGTTTCAACGAGACATGAGCAGTAACGGGGAGCTCGTACTTGATTGTTGTTGTCGGGTTGAACGGGTTGGGGTAGTTTTGGTTTAATACAAACTCCTGAGGTAGTAGCGTCGTTCCTTGTGTAGTTGTTGTTACATTGCCGGCCTTCGCAAGGGAAGTCCGGTTTCTATTGCTTTGCGCAATCTGAAGTTGCCTCACAGCCAACTTGGTTTCCGGAGTGCGGCTGTGCCTTTGCATTAAGGTACCGAGAATCGAAGCTGCATCCGTTGTGCTCTGTTCAACATAAAGCTTGTCCAGAAATGTCTCATACAACGCAGTTCGCTCCAACGGGCTATTAGGATTCTCGAGTATGTTCTTGTTGAAGAAAGCGAGCGCGGCACTTCTTCTTCGTTCGTGCAAGTACATACTCGGCAAAACGGACCGTATCTGATGATCGAGTTCACGATGTTGGGCCGCCAAACCAAGAAGATATGATGAAGTGTGAACGTCAGAAAGTTGTTGCCCTACTGCAAGCATCTGCCGAACTGCCCACCTGCGGAGCCAGCCCGGTTTAGTCCGCTGGCTAACAATCTCACGCAGAGTCTGCAGTGCCTCAGCATAGCGCTCTTCTGTTCTCATCTCTATTACGCGTACGAGGTCGTCTTCCCCCGGTGTTGTGCGCCCACCGCGAACTCCGCCCTTTTCTACATCTTCCATTGTGAGGCGCACCTTCGGATCAGCTTGCGTCAACGGTCTGTACGATTCGTTGGGATCACGATCAAGCCACGGAGAGGGATCGATCTTTGATTCTTCGTCTACCAAGAACTTCTCTGATGGGTCTTCGTCCTTACCCCACCAGTCGTTTGCTGCTAAGACTTCGCTTCCTCCTGATATGATTGCCTCCACATTGCCATTGACGAAACTGTTCTGCCCGCCATCGGGATTGTGTGTCGTGATTGACCCGAGAATGGCATCGGACTGATCGCAGGCGAACCCCACTTCGTTCTCTGTAAACACGTTATTTCCACCTCGAAAGACCCCTTGCAGTATCGGCGAACTGTTGCTGACGTTTACCATCGCATAGTGAAAGCCATGTATGCGGTTTTCAAGAAGCGCCGGGGATGCGTTGTTGCAGAGGATTCCGTACCGATCTTCGGTGCATTCTATGCAGCTGCCTTCGATTGCGTTACGCTCAAGTGAAATATTGGAGTAGTCGTTTATAATGATTCCAAATGATCGAATATTGACGAGATGGTTGTCAGAGATGTTTATGTGAGGGGGAGCTACCGGACACTGCTGAGCGGATGGCGCAAACTCAATCCCGATCTCTGCATCATCAATTACGGAGTTTGTGAGGGTGAGTCTCGTGTTTGTAGCGATGCGAACCGCAGTGCTTGCGTGCTCGATACGAGCATAGTCGAGAGTACTTACGCTTAACGGACTGCAGTTAGTGGCCGCAATGCCGTTCCAACTTCCCGACGTTCCCGTTCGGGTAAAGAGCACAGGTTGATTTGAGGTTCCTTCTGCAAAAAGAGAGCCCCCGATTAGAACGCCGTGTCCATCAGCGAACTCCAGCGTGGTGCTTGGACTAAGGATTAGGGTTGAACTTGGAGAGACCTCCAAACCAGTGAGGAACCTGAACGTATTGCCGGTCAACTTGAGTTCCGAGACGATGTTCAGTTGCCCGTATATATTCACATGACGATTATCCGCCTGAAGCGTCGCTATCGTTCCTTGTGCACCAGGATAAAAGGTTGCGGTGGTTCCGGTCTGCAGAGTGAAGTCCGCCATAGCCACTTTGACCTTGCCAAAGATATGAAGGTTCGTGAACCAATTGCTGTCCAATCCTGAAATGTCGACTGGTGGTACAGTGCGCGCTGCACCCGACACATGTATGTCATTGTCACAGTCAATAAAGGAGCACAGCCGAACCTTGGCAAGGGGATTCCCGTCAAGGGATACCCCTATGGTGGCGTTTTTGATTTGGCAATAGCGCAAACGTGCGGTAGAGGTCAACTCGCGAAATGAATACCCACCATGAACCCGTTGCGTACCGTAACCTGGACCGTCAAATAGGATTGGGAATTGTGCGGTCCCAACTGCTTCAAATGGGCCTCTCAGCGATCCTGCGGCGTCGACAACGCTTCCTGGGAGAATCTGAACTTGAGCCGCGGTATTCTGTACATAGATCCTCCCCGAAATTGGAGCTTGAGGTAGATTGCTCATGCCAGAGTAGACTACATGATCGTACGTTGGTTGCGGTCCTCGTTGATAAGAAACAGAAAATGTCAGATTGTTGCCGCTGATAGAGAAACTCTGCAACGAAAGACCTGTGACCAAGTTTGCTGCTGAGTTTGAGTTGGGATCCGTCGACGCAGAATCTAAAACTTGACCAGCGGAATAGAAAAAGTGGGAAGGGCTGCCAGAATTGCCCGCAAAATTCAGTTCTGGAAATGGGAAGAAGCCCGGTGCTTTAAGCGCAATGTTGTATCCGGCATTAAACCCCAATTGGAATGGGTAAAAGGAATAATGCCAGATCAAACCTCCACCCCCAAACCCGCCTGACGGACTTACGCCTCCGGAGAATCGATTGAATCCTTCGCGGGTACGATACTCAATCATTAAGTACTCACCATGGCTCCAATTTGAATCGCGCCCTGCATCGCCATACACAGTTACAAGAGCTATAAGATAGCTTGGGGCGGTGGGCAATGTATGAATTGGTATCAGCCCAACTGTGCTATCGGTTCGCACTTTAGCAACTTTCGAATCGGGAATCCAGCCGGCGGCCCACTTTAACAACGGGTTGAAATGCGGCGGACAATACAGGTGTTGATTCCAAGTGTTCCGAAATGTGAAGTTCATCGGGTCATACGATCCATGGACCATGTGCTCGAATCTCAAGGTATGACCGAATTCATGTACTGGTATCCAGATGCCATCGAACGTGCTAATACTTTCGTGGTTTCTATATCTCTTTTCCCTCACTCCAATAAACCGCCTCTCTTCCGCAACTCCTCCCACGCCACCACCTGCCGTAACAACCAGGATTTTACCAGTATAAGACAGCCTGTTGAACTGTATAGCTCCATTCCGGTAAAGCGAGTCAAGCACTGGCAACACTGCAGTAGGCTCGCCGTTCGGGTGATAGTGACTCTTTGGGTGCGGCATCATTATCCAGCGCACGTATTTCTTTCCGTTGGCCGTATCAATAGCGTTCACGATTCCGGTGTTGTACTTTGTAGGCTCCACGCTTATGTTCCATGTTCGAAATGGATTGATCGTGAGATTGCCGTAGCTTACTTCGGCGTAGTATTCCTTCAGACTTCCGTACGCCAATATGCCATGAGAGGTCGAATCTGGGTGTCGAGGTCCGTAATACTCGCCTTCGGAGAATATCCAATCCCAATAATCCTCGTAGGTGTATTTTCGAGCCTTTTTGCGAAGTGAGTCGGGAAAAACTTCATCACGAACCCAGCCCATCCCTCCAACAGCATCAATGTTCTCGACAGAATCAAGATGTGAATCGAGAATGGGAACGAGACTTCCCGGTTGCATTCTTCCATCGGGGAAATCGACAAAGACGAGAACGAGATCTTGGGTAGAATTGATTAGCTGTTGAATCTCTGCCAGTGGATTTCCAGAGGTCGCATCAACTGTACCGCAACGCCCTTCTTCTTCCTGAGCAAAACCTCTAGCAATGTGAAACAAGGCAACAAGAATACAGATTGTTGATTTCATGCGTAACCTCATGCGGCTGTAATTCGGTTATATGGTGCACCAGGCGGTGATTCACTTGATCAACATCATTGATTTTGAAGAAACTGTCTTGTAATTGAACCTCAAACGACAAATGTATACCCCGCTGGACCACTTCGATACGTCAGTGAGTAGGTGGTATATCCCCGGCTCTTGATACTGATCAACCAACGTCACAATGTTCCTCCCAACAATGTCAAAAACCTCAAGTTGAACGTTACCGCTTTCGAACAATGAATAGCTGATCGTGGTCTTGTTGTTAAAAGGATTCGGAAAATTCTGGAACAGTCGTATTCTGTCCGCCAGGAATTGTTCAATCGCAACCTCAGTTATAATGCCAACAGATCCCTCGCGACCAGTATGCTGCGCGTATATGCCCCCTTGTGTTCTCCAAAAGGCAACAACCACTCCCCCATTCTTGTCTCCTTCAAATACATCGAAGTACGTATTGCCTGCATTTTGTATGTACAGAACCGGGTTAGCCCACCTTCGGTTACCCGTAAAATCATATCGCTGAGCTATACCAGCTTCATTTGCTAGAACCAATCCGCCGTTACCATCAGAAAAAGCATAGCCGCCAACTTGAGAGGCAATCTCTGGGAACAAAATACGCGTATACTGTCCAAGATGGTCAAAGTGGTATATCGTATCCTGACATGCGTACAAGTAGTATACGCCGCCGTTTCCATCTGGGGTCAGCGCCCCACGTCGGAAAGGAATTACACCTTCGCATCCCGACCGAATGCTGAATTGAGCGTTCCACACAGTGTCACCCATACTATTAAGTTTCAATATTCTCAATCCGGTTTCACCGCTCAGGACAAATACAGCGCTGTCTCTGTCGGAGACCATGAACGCGTAGCCTCCGATAGGCGTCTGAGTAGAAAGTAGTCCGCTATGCGTCAGAACGCGCGTACCCGCAGATGACGTGAAGAAAATACGTTCTTGTGTCCGTAGCAGGTTCTTATATTGCAGGGTATGCTGTGCGTAGCTTGAATCAAGGATTCGTTCCCAAACCATCGCGCCCAAGTTGGAAATATGCTGTATCCTTGTACGCTCTCTTCCCTGTGCACCTGGAAAACCAAACTCGGACTCGCTCCACGCAATGACACATCCCCCTTGTCCGTCATTCACTATTCCACCTTTTTTAATCCCCGTCTCAGGTCCTTTCACCAACACACCACCGTATGCCCATCGAACTACACCAAGCCTATCGACTCGCTGCACGTAAATGGCGTTATTTGCCCAGTCCGGTCCGTTGATGTGTGCGCCCCTGTGGTCGTACCAAAAAAGTATCACCCCCCCGTCCCCATCGCTTATCCAACCTCCCCAGTCTCCTATCAGCGGAGCTTCCGTGATGTAGCTGCTGTCGTGGTGCATCACTTGCACGGGGGGCCATAGGTAATAGCCACGCTCATCAAGCTTGCGCGCGTAAATGTAGCTATCCAATGCGCCTAGCACAATTGAGCTACCGTTATCAAATGTGACGATACCCGGATAGAATCCCGGACAAACATACAAGGCGCTCTCAGCGAGGGTACTGGTGCTCCACTGAGCGACGAGCGGCGACACCCAAAAAAGGGTAATGCCGAGAATGAACATTCTGAGGCGGTACTGTCTCATCGGCGAGGGAATGCGGCTTGTCATAAGATCATCTCCGCAAGTTTGGGCTGTAAAGCGAAGTAAGTGCACGGAAGAGAAGGCCTCGATTTCCGTGCACTTTGAGATTACGACTTTGGACTCAGAGAAGCAACTACACTACACGAGAACTTCTCCCTTCTTGTATTCGCCGAGCGCCGCGACAACTTTTTCTGCAATCTCCACGCCGACCCTGTCCTGTGCCTCCTTCGTCGAGCCGCCGATGTGAGGCGTAACGGAGACGCGGGGATGGTTGATGAGTTCGAATTCCTCCTGCGTCGGGGGCTCATGCTCGAACACGTCAAGCGCGGCATACAATACTTTGTGGCTGTTCAGTGCCTCGAGCAAATCACGCTCGTTCACCACTCCGCCGCGGGCGCAGTTGATGAGGATGACGCCGTTCTTCATCTTCTCAAAATCATTCTTTGCAATGAGCGGCCCGCCGGCTTTGTCAAACGGTACATGCAGTGTTACATAGTCGGAGATGCGGAGGAGTTCTTCCTTTGATACCATCTTCACGCCTTTGATGTCCGTGTCCTTGATGTACATGTCATAGGCCACGACGTTCATCATCAAGCCCATTGCGCGCTTGGCGACTTCCGTTCCGATGTTGCCGAAGCCGATGATGCCGAGCGTCTTGCCCGTCACTTCGATGCCCTTGCTGAATTCCTTCTTCGGCCATTCACGATGCCGCATCGCAATGTTGCTCATCGGCACGAACCGCCCGATTGCAAGCAGATGCGCAATCGTCAGCTCCGCCACCGAAATGGATGATGCCTTCGGCGTGTTGAGGACTTTGATCTGCTTCATCTTCGCATATTCAACATCAATATTGTCAACGCCCACGCCCCCGCGGGCAATGACCTTCAGATTCGTGCCGGCGTCAATCACCGCCTTCGTTACCTTCGTTGCCGAGCGGACGATGATGGCGTCGTATTCGGGGATTGTTGCTAACAATTCGTCCGGAGTGAGTGTTTTCTGCGTCAGCTCGAAACCCGCCTTCAACAGAATGTCGGCACCGGATTTTTCGATTCCGTCTGTGATAAGGATTTTCATGGTCGTCCCTTTCATATTGTAGAGCGGAACTCCAGTTCCGCTTTAGAGTTTAAGAATGCTTTCGATAGCTGCTGTTACTTCCTTCACATCATTCAACGTCAGTTCGCCCATATGCGCAATGCGGAATGTCTTCTCCTTCAAATCGCCGTAGCCGTTGGAGATTTGCAGCCCGACTTTTGCAAGCTCGCTGTTCAATCCCGCGACGTTGATGTTCCGCGTGTTGGTGATTGTTGTGAGAGTCTGCGACGCATACTTCTCGACCGGGAAGAGAGCGAAATGTTTCTTCGCCCAGGCGCGGGTGAACTCGGCCATTTCCTTGTGGCGGGCAAAGCGGTTGTCAAGGCCTTCGGCGAGAATCCGATCCAACTGGAAGTTCAGCGCAAACATATGCGGCAGCGACGGGGTTGCATGATATTGGTGGTCCTTCGTCTCGATGTATTTGTAGATTTCGAGAAGATCGAGATACCAGCCGCGATGCTTCACTTGCTTGCCGTGTTCGAGCGCCTTGCGGGAGATCGAGCAGATTGCCATACCGGGTGGCAGCGCCAGCGCTTTTTGCGTGGAGGTGATGCAGACATCGATGCCTAACCTGTCCACTTCCACCTTGGCGCCGCTCAATGCGCTGACGGAATCGACAAGCCACATCACGTCGGGGTATTTCTTGCGGACTTCGGCAATCTCCTCCAACGGATTCATGATGCCGGTGCTTGTTTCGTTGTGCGTGATGGTGAAGACGTCGTACTTGCCGGTGGAGAGGTACTGGTCGACGATTTCCGGCGTCGTCGGCTCGCCCCATTTTGCTTCATGTTTGTCAGCGGGGATGTTGTTCACTTCCGCCATCTTAAACCAACGGTTGCCGAACGCCCCGACGGAGAACACAACGGCGCGCTTCGCCGTCAGCGAGCGAATGGAGCCTTCCATCAATCCCGAACCGGAGCTTGTCGAGAGGAGGATGGGATTTTCCGTGTACATCACTTTCCGCAACTTCTCCGAAATCTCCTTCTGCATCTTCGATGCATCCTTGCTGCGATGCCCGATCATCGGAGTTGCGAGTTTGGCCAACACCTCGGGCGCAACTTCGGTGGGGCCGGGGATGAAGAGTTTCTTGTGCATGATTGCCTCGGTAGTTATCGTGTAGGTGAACGCGTAGTAATACTCTTCTAAAGAAGGCAACCGTTGTGCCACGCCGGACTGTGAGAACTGTTTGAATTTCACGTCTAAACGTTGGATTGATGTTGCGCTTTCCTACAAATCGGAGGAGAGAGACACGGGTTTTTCAAAAGTGGGAATGAGGAAGTGATGAATGTTTCAACAGACGCTTGGAGCGAAAACAGCCTGCATTTCGTGTAAGGAATTTCGAAGGCAGAGTCAGGGAATCCCTGATTGACAAGGGCCGAACGGAGAAGTATATTGAGGCAACCCTGAAGATAGGCTTTCCATTCTTCGCATTTCAGGCAATCCTGTACCTTGAAGATAAAATGAAAAGAACCACACTGCTGCTGCTCGTTCTTGCTGTTGGTTTCAACTGCAAGAAAGAACCCCCCGTTGTGCCCCCCAACGGCGGACCGGATACGACCTCGCACCAGTTCTCGTTTGTTCTCGACACACTCGGCGACGGGAATTCGAGTGTGCTGAACGACGTGTTCATCATTTCGGAGAGCAACGTCTGGGCAGTCGGTGAAGTATATCTACGAGACTCGACGGGACAGATCGATCCGACGCGCTACAATCTAGCACAATGGGATGGTGCAGCATGGAGATTTCTCCGGGTTCTTTTTCCTGTTTGCAATAGCAGTGGACAAGAGATTGGGACATTTCCGTTTGCTGCGACCAGCATCTTCGCCTTTGCGGCGAATGATGTTTGGATCGCGTCGCTCGGCACAGTAGTTCGTTGGAATGGTCAGGTGTTTCAGAGAATATGTTTGCCACCGGGTTCGGCACAGGGAAGTTTCAAGAAAATATGGGGCCACGCCGGAAAGCTGTACTTGGTAGGAACGAACGGGAACATCACGTACTTCTCTGGAACCAATTGGCAGCGCCTTGAAAGCGGCACGACGGTAGATATCCAGGACATTTACGGTGCGGTGGATGGGCGGACGGGGGAGACCGAGATTCTGGCGGTGGCGTCACTACAGAACTATGGGCGTGGGCTTGAAATCCTAACGTTCAATGGTTCCGCGGTCACTCGACTAGATACTACAGGTTTACGCCTTGCACAAAGCAGCCTCTGGTTCGCACCTGGTGGGAAGCATTATGTCGCCGGTGATGGTCTGTTCTGGAAGGAGGACCTTGGTACAGGTCGCTGGTCGCTTGATACGACGCAGCCAAATATCTTCAAGCGAAGGATTCGTGGCAATGCGGCCAATGATGTTTTTGTGGTGGGGGATTTTGGCCTTGTGTCGCACTACAACGGCGCGACCTGGCGTCAGTATGGAGGCCGAGAGATTCCACATTTTTTTGGTTCGTTGGTATCGGTCGCAGTTTTCGGAGACCGGATGATAGCAGTCGGGGAGATTTCTAACAAGGCAATTGTCCTTCGAGGACAAAGACCCTAACATGATGTGCATGTTCAATCATAAGCAAGGAGGAGTTATGAAGTGTCTCATTGCATTCTTAGTAACAGTATTGCTTGCATATAGCTCAAGCGCGCAAGTTCGAATCTCTGAAACCAGTGCGCCAAAAGCCGAGCCACATGTGGCTGTCAATCCAACAAACCCAAACCACATAGTCGTTGTGGCCATAACAAAAATCAATTTTGCCCGCATAGGTGCTTACCGTACAACGAATGGAGGCGTCAATTGGATCGGGAGCGACGATATTGTCCAGCAGGTGAATGTTGATGCGGGAGACCCCGTCGTTGCATTCGATGGGGCAGGGAATGTTTATGTGCTCTATCAGGTGCGAACACAGGGGAAACTGTACCTTCTTGAGTCAATGGATGGTGGGGTAACATGGGAACCGGCGATGACGGTTTTTACCGGTGATCCTGACAGACCGTGGATGGCGATAGATGAATCGCCCAATGCTGCGGGATTCTATGATATCTTTGTTGCAGTGACGAGTTTTGAGGGCTCTCAAGTTTCGGACATTGTCCTCACTAGGTCCACCGACGGTGGGGCCAGTTTTTTCGCCGCCACCTTGTCGGCTGTTGGAAATAACCAGGGTAGTTATGTTGCGATCGGGCCAGACAATGATGTCTTTGTCGCTTGGGCAGAACTCAGTTCGGTGAACGCTGTAACTCAGATCAAGGTTCGGCGATCTACAGATCGAGGGGTCACATTCAGCGGGGCCCTGATTTTGTGTACCTCTTGACTTCCGCGCCTCAACGCGCTATATTGTCTCCCACAAGTTCGCTCTTTCTCAAAACAGATTTTGGTGTCCCGACATAAAGGTCGGGATGAAAAGGGAATTCCGTACATCCGCTTCGGCGGACTTAAGCGGAAGCTGCCCCGCAACTGTAATCCCGATTCTGCCTCGCGCAGAATCAGTATTCTCTCATGAACGTCACTTTCCACAAAGCACGGTGGATGGGAAGACGGGAGAATCGGGAAAGCCAGGAAACCTGCCAAAATCTTCAGTCCTACACAATCTTCGCGGGAAGATTCGGGAACGGCACAACATGAAAGTGTGTGTTCACCCTGTCTTTCTCAGCGAAGGACAGGGTTTTTTGTTGTGCCGAAATCACTATTCATAACTTTCCTTGTTTGCGCCCTTCTCGTTCCGGTCTCCCGAACGAACGCCTCTCCATTTGACTTGCCGGATGATTCAAAGGCATCTGCCGACTCAACTATCAAATCGTACACATTCGGCGAAATCGTTGTTACTGCCACTCGTTCGCCGCTTAGCAGGGTGGACTCGCCGTCGCGGGTTCAGCTTATCGCAGCGGAGGAAATCCAATCTTCCCTCGAAAAAAATCTCGGCGAACTTCTCGTCGGCAAAGCGGGCTTACTCGTCAGGCAGTACGGATCCGGCGCAAGCTTGCAGACGGTTTCGTTCAGGGGAATGAGTGCCGAACACAGCGTCGTCCTGCTCGACGGCATGCCCATCGGCAATGTGCAAACCGGCCTCACGGATCTCTCGGTTATTCCTCTCGACAATGTGGAGAGTATCGAGCTTGTCAGGGGAGGAAGTTCGGCGCAATACGGAAGCGATGCAATGGGCGGGGCGATCAACATTCTTACCACACCTGATGTGAGATCGGGCTTTGTGCGGTTCGACGTGGCAACACGCTCAGCAGGCTCGCAGCGTGCCGGCGTTTCGGGCCAGGTCCGTTTGTCTGACGAATGGGGGATTCGGGCAGGCAGCAGCGTTGAGTACGGCCGCGGCGATTATGATTTTGCGATCGTAGATGGTGGAAGAAGAGTCAATGCTACTAGAAGCGGCTCTGACTTCCGCTCGCGGCAGCTTTTTGTAGTGGGGGATTGGAGAACTGAAGCGGAAACCGAGGCATCGGTGATGTTGTCGTCGTATGATGCTGAGCGGGGGACTCCCGGCCCGGTTCTTACCATTCAGAATCAGGGAACTGCCCGCCAAACGGACGAGCATATTCAGGCAAGCGGAGTGTTCCGAAGTCGATTAAGTGACCAACTCCGGTTCTCGGCAGGAGTCAACGTCCAGAATGCCTTCGAGCATTACATCGACCGGTACGGGATATTCAAAGCGGATAACCATTACCGGAACATTCTGACAACGGCTCAGGCCAACCTGCATTACTCGCTGTTGCCGAATCTTGTATTGCATCCGGGTGTTGAGTTCGGCCATGCGACAGCGTCGGGTAATGCGTTGGCACAGGATCAGAAGCGGACGCACAGCGCTGTGTACAGCGGGGTCGAATTCCATTCCAATATTTCTCCTTTCCGCCTTTCTCTTTATCCCTCAATCCGCTACGATAAATATTCGACCGTGGGGACTGCAGTAAGTCCGAAGATGGGAATGAATTTCCGGTACGCGGAGGAAAGCCATTCACAAGCCGGTTTTGGTGCAGCAATTCACGCGACAGCGGGCAGGAATTTCCGTGCCCCGACATTCAACGAGTTGTACTATGCAGGTTCGGGAGGAAGGGGGAATCTCGATTTGAATCCGGAGAAATCCATGAGCGTCGATGCCGGTCTGACCCTGCAGTTCGCATTGTTCGGACACCACGAAATTGACGTGACGTACTATTCAATCACTACCGAGGATCGCATCCAGTGGCTTCCGACTTCCGTCGCTACGATATGGTCGCCGGTGAATATTGGGAGGACGAAATCGTACGGGGTAGAAGTGGAGTATCGGTGGTCGCCGCTTCCCGGGTATCTTTGGTTGGAAGGCAACTACGCAACAATTGACGCGCAGAAGAAATTCAAATCTTCGCCCAACGATCCGGCATTCGACAAACAGTTGATCTACGTCCCGCTTGAAACAGGAAGTGCCGGGGTTCACGCCGCCATTCGCACTCAGCATGGTATTGTGCCGAGGGTGTTCTTGAGAGTTGAGGCAAACTACGTCGGCATCCGGTACATCTCTGAAGACAATACTCAGGGACTTCCATCCTATCTCACAATGAACGGAAGTTGCAGGCTGGAACTGAACCTCTTCGGGCTGACGGCGTTCGTGAAGTACGAAATGCTGAACATGCTGAACGAGTCGTATGAGATTCTACCCCGATATCCGATGTCCCTGAGAAATCATTCTTTGACATTATCTATTCAGACAGACTTATAGGAGGCCGTTGCCGTGATCAAGAACTTCTGTTGTGCCGCACTTCTTGCAGTGACCCTTCTTCCGGGTTGCCGTAACAACAACGTCAACAATCCGGTCGTCCCTCCGCCGCCACAAAGCGACAGGGGGGTGTTCATCATCAACGAGGGGGCATGGCCGAATCCGGGATCGGTGAGTTTCTACAACATCTCGAAGGACTCTGTGTTTGCTTCCGTGATTGGTCCCTCGGCGGGCTGGATTACGCCGAACGACGGACGGGTGGTTGGTGGGAAATTGTATGTTGTCGTGAATGGCGGAGACAAGATTTACATACGCAACGCGGAAACGTTTCAGGCGCTCGACTCGATTGCGTTGCCCTCCGGCAGCGGGCCGGGCTATCTCGCTGTTGTTGACAGCACCAGAGCTTACGTGGCAAACTACAACGGCACCGTCTCACTCGTCAATCTTGCGACCAGAACTGTAGTCCGGACTGGCAGCCCTATCGTGACTTTTCCCGGAGGTATTGCTGTTAATGGCGACCGGGTGTTTATTTCCGACTACGGCTTCTTTCCCGGTTTCAGCAACATCGTCAAAGTGTTGGACGGCAATTCCCTCGCCGTTGTGGATTCAGTTAGGGTGGGATTGGCTGCAGGTTCGATGGTGAGTTCCGGAAACAGGGTGTATGTGGTTTGCGCGAACAGTTTTCCAGCCAAAGGGAAAGTGTTTGCTCTGAATGCATCCAACGCCTCGGTGGTTGATTCGATAACGGTTGGCGACGGGCCTTCCGATATTGCGGTCAGAAATCAGACGCTGTATGTTCTTCATTATGATCACGTTATGAGACTTGGCACGAATCCGCTTTCGGTCGGTGATTCACTCTTCATCCGGATCTCGAATGCCATCTATTTCTACTCAATGCAGGCGGATGATGTGACAGGGGATGTGTATGTTTCGCAGGTTGTCAGCGGTGGGGGAGCGGGAGAGGTTCTGGCATATACGTCGGCAGGTGTGTTGAAGCGTCCGCCGTTTAATGTCGGAATCTTCCCCGGCTCGATTGTTTTCAAGTAGTAGCCCGTTTTTCCCGCCGGTTAAGTTCCAAATAGTCACCAAAAAGTGACGATGCAGATCACATGCTGTTATCGTCACTTTTTCTATTTTGAGCCTGATTTTTCGCAGTTGTATACCGATCTCTACTTTCCTATATTGAGCCACAATGAAAGCAAAACTCGCACTCGAAAACGGCACAATTCTGTCCGGCGAAGCATTCGGAGCCGAAGGGGAAACCACAGGGGAAGTTGTTTTTAACACAAGCCTTTCCGGCTACCAGGAGATCTTCTCCGATCCTTCGTATTCAGGCCAGATTGTCACGATGACCTATCCACTCATCGGTAACTACGGCATCAATGCGGATGATGTGGAATCTCCTGTGCCCCAGGTTGCCGGCGTTATTGTGAAGGAATACTTCGACTATCACAGCAATTTCCGCGCGTCGGAAAGTCTCGGTTCGTGGCTGAAACGGCACAATGTTGTGGCCGTTCAGGGACTTGATACCCGAATGATCACAAGAATGATACGAACGTTCGGCGCCATGCGCGGCATTCTCTCGACCGCGGACATGGATGATCAGCGGTTGATGATGAAGGTGAAGGGCGCGCCGGAAATGACGGGCCTCGATTTGACGAGGGTCGTTTCCTGCAAGGAACCGTACAAGTGGGATGAAATGGATAAAACTCCCTTCATTCTCAAACCAATCACCAACGGCTCGACCAACGGGAAGCGCTTCAAGGTTGTTGCGTACGATTGCGGCATCAAGCAGAATATCATGCGCCGCTTGACGAGCTACGGCTGTGATGTGACAGTTGTTCCGGCTCTTCATCCTGCCGAAGAGGTTCTTGCCATGAATCCCGACGGCATTTTTGTGTCGAACGGGCCGGGAGATCCTGCTGCCGTCAAGAAAGCAATTCAGAATCTCAAAACACTAATCGGCAAGAAACCGATTTTCGGTATTTGTCTCGGACATCAGTTGCTTGCGCTTGCGTTCAATGCAAAGACGTTCAAACTGAAGTTCGGACATCGTGGTGGAAACCATCCTGTCAAAAATCTTCTCACGCAAAGAATAGAAATCACATCGCAGAATCACGGATTTGCCGTCGATCCAGCAACACTCGACCCGAACATACTTGACGTTACGCACGTGAACCTGAATGACGGAACCAACGAAGGGTTTCGTCACAAGAAGATTCCTGTGTTCTCGGTACAATATCACCCGGAAGCCTCGCCCGGTCCGCACGACAGCGACTACCTCTTTGCCGATTTCGTGGAGATGATGAAGACGGGCGAGCCGGTGGCTGCTCGCTTGTAGCGCAATCCGGTTGGAATACTGCTTTCGGTACTACACACACATTCTGAATGGTATCAATTGAAATAGTTGGGGGGGATACTATCCCGACAGTTGTTCGCGGGTCCGGAACGGTCTCGCTGGACATTGTCACAGACTCCCGCGGTTTTGATGCGCTTGAAAACGAATGGAACACGCTTCTCGAACGCTGTGAAGCATCCGTGTATCAAACGTTCGAATGGCAGCGGACGTGGTGGAACCATTTCGGGGAAGTGAATTCCGACGCGACGCTTCACCTGATTGTTGTCCGTCGTGACGGCGAGGTAGGCGGCATCGCCCCATTCTTTGTCGAACGCGTACGCACACTGGGCATCGTGGGCCACCGGCGTTTGTCGTTCCTTGCTCAGGGGCCATCGGACTATCTCAATGTTCTTTTTCCCAGAGGGGAAGAAGCGGAATGTGCGGAACGAGTCGCTTCGTATCTTGCTGAAGCAAAGCATCTGTTCGATGTGATTCATCTTGAGGATTTGACGGACAGATCCGTCAGTCACGCCTGCCTGTATGAAGCACTCAAGCGCAGACACTTCAGGGGAGAACACTTCATCAACGAGTACTGCCCGCGTACCACATTGCTGGGAACGTGGGAAGAAACGCTTGCTTCGTTCAAGATTGATAATCGCAGGGAAATCCGGCGGCGTGCCCGGAACATCCAGAAGAATTTCACCGTCGAATATGAAACTGTAACGGAGGAAGAAGATGCAGGCCGCAAGATGGATGAATTTATTGCCTTGCATCAGAGCAAATGGCAGAACGACGGGCACAGCGGCGTGTTTGCCGAATCGCAAACAGGGAAGTTTCATCGCGAGGTAGCCGGATTATTTGCACGCCGCGGCTGGCTGTTGCTGGCTTTTCTGCGGGCGAACGGAACTCTTGCCGCCTCCCTGTATTGCTTTCTGTTTCGGGATGATCTGGCAGTATATCTTACCGGCAACGCCAATCGCAGCGATGTGTTCAAGTTTTCCCCCGGGCGGGTGTTGACGGCGTTCTGCATGGAAGAAGCGGTGAAGCGCGGCAAGAAGGTGTGCGACTTCATGCGCGGCACCGAGCAATACAAATACGAGTTGGACGCGAAAGATATTCCGAATTGGGCGATTCTCATGTACAATCCCCACTCGCTCCGTCCTGAACTCCGTTACAAGCTCGACCTGCTTCTGCGTTCATTGCAACGGCGTTCCGCTCGGGAATGGTTGCTGTTCAAAGTCGTGTTGCGGGAACACGGCATCTTCTCTGCAGAGATCGTCCGGCACGTTAAAACGCGCTTCAGGCGGAACGTGGCCGACGGAATGCTGAAAGCCAAAGACCCGGCGCGTGCCACACATTTGCCGTCAGCCGACAAGCGTCAAACGAACGGGCAACAGAAGATATCAGATTCCGGTCCGGATTCATCCGGGCCACACTCACACAAAGGAATAGCATGACGTTTCACGAATATCAGAGGTCATTAGGCGGCTCGTCGTACTTGTACGCCAACGCAAGCAATGCGATGAAGGATTTGCTCGACTACATCGCGCGGCGTTCGGAAAAACCAACGCCCAATATTGTTCTCCCCGCATATATTCCCGCCAAGCTGTACCGGACAGCCCTCGCAGCGGGATTCGAAGTCAAGTTCTATGAGGTATTCGGGAAATGCACGTTCGATCTCAAGCAGGTCGAGGGCTTGATAGATGGCAACACGCTGGCAGTGTTCTACGTTCACTACTTCGGCTTTCCGAATCAGATCCGTGAAATTTCCGAGTTGACAAAACGCAAAGGCGTGTATCTCATTGAAGATTGTGCCCTTTCTGTCGGGGCGGAGTATGCAGGGAAGCTGTTGGGCAACTACGGCGACTTTGCGCTGTTCAGTATGAGAAAGATGTTCTTGTATTCTGAAGGAGGGTTCCTTCGTCTTGGCGAGCAGTTCAGCGACTTCCGGCCAAACCACGAGTGGCGTGTGAAGAGTTGTTTCTCAGTTCAGAAATACATGAAGCAGCGGGCGAAATATGTTTACGTCCGGCTTACTGGCGGGAAAGATCCCCTTCACGTCGTGAAACCTGATCCTACCGGCTACATGGATTGGAGTACGCCGAAACAGACACTCAACGTCAAGATGTTGTCGCCGTTTACGGAACAAAGACTGAAGCATGTGAATCTCGAAAAAGTTGTTCAGAAACGAAGAGAGAATTACAACTACGTTCAGGAACGGTTTCCCGACTTGCCTCACTTGGAACTTGTGAACAAGACTCTGCCCGACGGTTGCACGCCATACAGTCTGCCCTTCCTCGTCCACAACGGCAAACGCAACGAACTCAGGGAGGCTCTCCTATACAGCGGCACAATGTGCGGAGCGGGATGGCCCGAAGCTCCGTTTGTTGACGGGCTGCCGAAAACGAAAGAGCTTGCAGGCAAGCTGCTCGAAATTCCCATCCATCAGGCGCTCACGCGGCAGCAAATGGATCACTCCCTGCGTACACTGGAGAAAATAGCCAAATAGCACGCTGAAGCAGTTTTTCGAAGCCCCGATTCTGATTGCAGGATCGGGGCTTTTCAATTCACTCTCTTCAAGTTCCCGTTTGGTTTGCCCGGAAACGAGGACGCAGGTTCGGGCAGCAGTTATGATGCGGTTTGTTTGCCGCCTTTGTAGATCATTCCCGCAAGAATACCCAGCAATATGCATGAGACAAACATGCTGATCCCCCACGCAATAATGACTTTCCCCTGATAATAGAACACAGCATGATCAAGGAACATCTTCGGAAAACCGACCAGCGCACCGATCAGCGCGCCGTAGCGAAGTCCTTCCCCGATCCCCGGCTTGCCTTCATGCCCGAGGGCAAAGATATAGCAGAACAACCCAGAAAACAGGGCATACCCGATATACATCCAGTGCATGCGACTCATCATGTCTTCCGGCGAGCGCCAGTAGTGGGAGTACTCCGCGTACCAATCGGACAACAGAACCCCGTGAATGATGTATTGGATCGCGGACATGACAACAAACACCGCCACTGTAGCAATGGCCCATTGCTTCACGTTGAGATTGGAGTTCATAACTCCTCCTCAGTAGTTGTTGGTTGATGTGGTGATTTTTCCCCGGCACGTACCGTTGTACTGCAAAGTGCGGATGACCGTACTATGCAAAAAACCTCCCCGCGACCGGAGCGATGACTCATTGTCATCCCTGCTCGTGCACGATTCGGGAGGTTTCATGGTGTATCCTTCGAATATCAATTACTCGAAAGATAACAGATTTCGGGTCAAGAAATGAAAGGCAAGACGACTCGCCCTTGAGCGTTGGTCAGATGCTCTCTGCCCGAAGGCAGTCGGAAACGAGTCGTCGTTGTGGAGAGATTCGTTACTGCAGAATCAAATCATCGATGTCGTAGCGCTTGGGCTCGTATGGCAATTCCCCCTTCGTGCCGTTCGCCTGTACAGGCGGCGTTGTGCGTGTCCGAAGCACCTTTTCGGCTGCAACAGCAAGCGTGAATAACGACAATGCAAATAGTGTTTTCATGATCTTCCTTAAATCTTTCCTTCAATATACGTTACCAAACTGCTTTCGGGCATACCGCGTTTGGGGTATTTTCAGAGCTGCTTCAGGCTTGGCATCGCTAGCAGCAGGTTCCTGTCCCGCTCATCCACTTCTACGACATGTCCCGGCCGCTCAAACCAGTACCTCTTTCCCGAAACAAATCCATGCACTGTCAGGCTTGAGTTTCCATTGTACTCGAACAGCACAATGCTCTTCTTCGGGGGCCAGGGTTGTATCAAACGGGCATCTGCAGGTTGAGCTGTTGCAGACTTCTGAAGCAGTCTCCGTTGTTTGCCGCAACACGCCATTGTCACATCTCCTTATGAGTTACGCGTTGAAGAATAATAGCGCCCGCCGAAAGCGATAGCCACAACATCACACCTTCGCTCCAGCTTCCGGCGAGCCACCAACTGAATGGGATCGCAATCCAAATACTCAAGCAGTAGAAACAATCCATCAACTTTCCGAAGAACCCGTTTCCGGCTACCCGGCGCAGGTGAACTACCGCATCCCAAGGGCCGTCTTCGGCCTGAAGCAAGTGCGTCAGGCGCCAGACGGAAAGAACTGCCAACACAAACCAGTAAAATTCCATGTTGCAAGATGTCGATTCCTGTGCTTTGTCACCATACCGTATTCGCGGTAAAACCCTTCGGCGCGCCGGGCTTATCCCACCAAAGCCCGACGCGCCATCACGTCACAGCTATGCCGGCTGCTCTTCCTCTTCTTCAGGGCATGGGCAGCAGCGGTATTCCTGGGATTTTTCCAGCAATTCGATCTTCTTCTTCAGAAGTTCGTTTTCGAGATGCTTCCGTTCGAGGTCAAGATCGATTCCCTTTGCAACGCTGTCTTCGCATGTGTCGCATTCATCAAGACATCCCTTTACGATCATACCCGGAGTCGGCAGCGAACTCTTCCGCTCGAACGAAAACTCCCGCACAATCCGCTCGGAGATTTTGCCGTTGGCCGCAATCAATCCCTGCTTTCTCAGATTTGCATCAACCTCGTTCAGGGCTTCTTGCCGGAGATTTTCGGGAATCGGCTGCAATTCGCCTACAAAAATCTGCCTGCCGGTTGCAAGCCTGAGCTTGGCAGCTTCACTTTGCCGGCCGAGTTCTTCGAGTTTCAGGCGGTTTTCGGATGTTGCCAGAACGGCGTTCGGAATCGTTCCCACATCACCGTCGGCGAGGAACTGGTTGTTCGTGATTCTCGTGTCGGCGGCAGGGTCAATCACGCGGCGCTCGATGGCAATCAGCTTGAAGCGGACAATCTGCGTTTTGTTGATTTGGTAGAAGAAGTAGGTGATTGCATGGCATTTGTTCGGGTTCGTGAATTCACGCGAGGCCGATTCAAAATGATCTTCCGACTCGCCCTCCTGGTGCGTCCGGCTTGAGACTTCGCCCACGGAAACCGAGCTTGCCGCACGGGTTCCCATCTCGGCCCGGCGGTCGGATGACGAAACGTGCTGTGACAATTCCCTGATGAACGAACTCGTTGACGATGCCTCGTACGAGCCGCTGACATCCACCGAAGCGCCGCCGAAGAAGCTCTGAATTGCTCCGCTTGTGCCGAGATGTCCTTTCGACGAGCCGCGGCTGCTGCTGCTGGCGCTCGATTGGTCACGCACGGAAATGTCGGACATGAAGTCGTGCATGCTTGCCATGTAGTACCGCGACTCGGACGTTTGCTCGTTGCGGTAGCTCAGTTTGCTTTCACTGTCGAACGAAAAACGGGTCCGGCGATCCGAGGTAAACAGCCGTACCTTCTCACCGGGCAACAGCGTGGTGCTGTACACCAGATCGCCAAGCGCCATCGGGCCGGGGCAGCGTTCCATTCGTGCGTGAATTGCCACCTCCACCTGAACAGGCCGCCCGTTGGCGACGACTCGTGTCGTATGCTTCAGCCGGTAGTGGAAATCGAGCGAGTCACATGCGGCATCGGTTTCCAGTTCCGGGCAGCACGTCAGCGCGTTGGGGTTTTCGTGTTCGGTTGCCATACATCCTCCCTGCAAATCTTGTGATTGATATAGTTGGGTTACTTGTGCGGCACAAATATAGCCTCACGAAGAGGCCCGAACCATGCCGCCGATACGGTATTCGAATCTATTGGCAACTGATGATGAGTTCCTCATCGAGATTGCGGCTGTAGGTTACCGCGAACCACGCCTGAAATTCCATCTCGACTTCAATCAGGATGCTGATGAGCACCCGCTCTTTGTGCGGCAGATTTGCCGGCAGGAATGTGTTGTGCATGATGTCTCCGTTGATAATCCTTATGCAAAGATAGGTCTGAGAAGGAGGGAAGAACATACCGCGAGTACGGTAAATTGAGGTTTTTTGTTGATTATTTGAGGGAGGATTGGTAAGGTATTGAGGCTGCAATGCCGCTAAGGGGTTGCAGGATAATCAAATGGTAGGCCTTTGGGGTCTATGCGATAACCATGAAATGCTAGTCACAAAAATCATTGGGGACTGTCCGAAATGTCATGCCCCAGCATCTTTCGGAAATGTTTTCATAAACCGACGGACGCTTACACGTGGTTGCATGCGATGTGAATACTCGCAGCAACTGTATCTGCCAGAACTGTCAAAGTTAGTTATTTACCTCGACCAGTTCTTTCTTTCACATGCATTTCGCTCAAAAGTCGCCGAATTCGTTGACTGTGTTGAACTGATCTCAGAGCTAGCTCATAACCAGTTGATCGTTTGTCCAATGTCCTCTGTTCATGAGACCGAAACCCACCAATGGAGGGACTCACGGGCTGACGAACTTTGGAAGTTCATCAAAAGAACATCGAGAGGTCAGGCCTTTGAACCAACTTATAGGGTCAAGCATGATCAGATTATGCGAGGCTTCACAAGATACCTCTCCCAGGATACGGCTAGTTTCCCCATTTCCCGCGAGGATGCACTTGATGATATAAACGTCTGGGATGACTACTTCTGGATTGACACAGGCGGCAAACCTGACAACGTGGAACTTACGCGCAAGCTCAAAGACGAAGCGGTCACGGGCTTAGTGGGCCTATTCCCAAAATGGAGAAAAAGCGAAATGAGTTTTGAAGACCATCAGGCATACGAACTCCGTTCGGGCGGCAACGGTTACATACAACTCTATCTTCAGAAGTGGAATCGGTTGGCATCGGGTGACCTTTCCGCAATCTACAATTCACCCATTGACTCCCAGATTGTTGAGAACATGGTTCGGCATCTTGAAGATGAGAAAGGGGCAAACCCGCTACTCATTGCTCAGACTTTCTTTGCATCCCAGTACTATGCGCGCGTACCGTATGAGTACATTTCTTCGGGTATCATAACAGTTCTCCGAGACAGGGTCAAAACCGGCCAGTTCTCAAATCCAGAGAAGGCCATTGACCGCTTGCAAGGTCTGTTCTTTGACATGGATTTCATTGCAGCCTATGCGCCTTACTGTGACGCAATGTTTGTGGATGCAGCGATGCTACCCCTTGTGACCGACGAACGCCTTGAACTTCAATCAAAGTATGGGGTCAAGTTCTTTGCCAAAACAAATTGGAACGCTTTCTTGGCGTATTTGGAGTCTATCAAAACTCGCAAGACTCCGGAATTAGCGAGAGCAATAGATTTGGTCTACCCAAGAACGAAAGGCATTAGGGCAAAGGCCTAACCCTTTTCAATAGCAAAAGGCAATCGGAGGCGCTCCTCCCCGCGTGAAGTGAGCAGTTACTTCACGATATGTGGTATTGGTCAAAAATGTTCATTGACGCAATCAGTATAATGGTCAACCCAACGTACCTGCGCATCTGGCAATTCCGTCCGAACCCGCAAAAGGTCTCTGAATTTGTGGATGTGTACGGCCCGAACGGCGAGTGGGCAAAGCTCTTTCGTCGGGCGGAAGGTTATATTGAAACCGAGCTTGTGCAGTCAGCAACAGATCCCTCCATTTACGTAACGATTGATCGTTGGAGGGATGGGGAATCGTGGGAAGCGTTCAAATCCGCCTACGGCGAAGCATACGCTGAATTGGACTGGCAATGCGAGTCCCTCACGATTGAAGAGCGTGAGGTTGGGAATTTCAAGACGACGTAAGAATCAGCAGATCACTTTCAATCACTACAAAACATAAGGAATCACGAATGAAATCTATCATCTACTCTTTCGTTATCCTCTTTACGCTGGGTGTGGCGAACGCCCAGCCGTTGCAGCGTCTCGATCCGCTGCTCGCTGAAAAACTTGCTCATCTCGACGAAACAACTCCCGTCGCCATCATCATCGTCCTCGCCGATCAGGTTGATGTAAATACAATGGGAGATGCGTTCAAGGCAGCGCGGGCATCCAAAGAAGTACGGCACGTGCAAGTTGTGACGGCCCTCCAGCAAAAAGCCGCGGCAACGCAAGGCCCCATCCTCCAGCATCTCGCGGCACGACAATCCGCCGGAAGCATCATCAAGTACGAGCCGATGTGGATTGTGAATATGGTATTTGCCTCGGCAACGAAGCAGGCTGTGTACGAGTTGGCGGAGCGGACAGATGTTGAGATGATATTTGAAGACGGGTTGCTGCAACTTGATGAACCGGTTGATTCATCGCCCGCCTCGCCCTCGTCGCCCGGCTCGGCAGAGCCAAACCTGCGCGCAATCAATGCGAACAGGTTGTGGGATTTGGGATATACCGGACAGGGAACGCTTGTTATGAACATCGATACGGGCGTCAATGGCGTACATCCCGC
Organism: Bacteroidota bacterium; assembly: GCA_019637975.1. Taxonomy (NCBI): domain Bacteria; kingdom Pseudomonadati; phylum Bacteroidota; species Bacteroidota bacterium. The sequence continues at coordinate 71,802 of JAHBUR010000020.1, forward strand.
GCTTGCATCCCGTTGGCGCGGAAATCAGCCCGGCGTGCTGTGGTATCATGCATGGCACGACCAGCGAGTGCCAGCGTCATCTGTGCCGCTTGATTACGGCTCCACGAAACACGGCTCGCACACAATGGGCATTATGATGGGACTCGATCCCGTTACTGCCGACACGATTGGTGTTGCGCCAAGCGCGTTATGGATTGCTTCGCCGACGATCGACGTCGGATTCAGTCCGCACACAAGCTACACATTGAAGGCGTTCCAATGGGCAGCCGATCCGGACAGCAATCTTGCCACGTCCGATGACGTTCCTGATGTGATTTCGAATTCCTATCAAGACCCGAACGTGAGCGCCACCGAATGCAGCGGCGCGGCGGGCTATTGGGCTGCCGTTGATGCGCTTGAGGCGATGGGTACGGCGGTAATCTGGTCGGCAGGGAATGCAGGCTCCGGCGCTTCGACGATCACTCCCCCGAAGAACAGAATCACCACCAACGTGAACTTCTTTGCCGTCGGAAATCTGAACACCACAACGGCACAGCCTTGGGTTATCTCGAGTACAAGCAGCCGCGGCCCGTCAAAATGCGACAACACCGTAGTCAAGCCGGAAGTGGTAGCCCCCGGCACTACCATCCGCTCGGCGCTTGCGGGCACTTCGTACGGCAATCTCTCCGGAACATCAATGGCATCGCCGCATGTCGCGGGTGCATTGGCTCTGTTGCGCAGCGCAAATCCCGCGTTCACCTGCTCGGAGTTGAAGGAAGTTCTCTACAACACCGCAATTGACTACGGCGTTGTTGGGGAGGACAACACGTACGGCAACGGCTTTATTGATCTCTGGGCGGCTTTCCAGCAAATCTCTGTCGCCAATCCCCGCATCGAGGGGACGGTTGTTAATGCGTCAGGTGACACTCTTTCGGATGTGTCCGTGGAGAATATCACCACCGGCATCACCGTGAAGACGAACCAGCGGGGATTCTTCCGGTTCGTTCTGCAGGATACAGGCGTGTACAGGATTCGCTTCACGAAATTGGGATTCTTCACAACGATCGACACGGTTCAGGTGCCTCACGATTCAACCACGTATACTCGTAATATTACCCTGGCCTCAACTCCGCCCCCGGCGGTTGGCGTCAATCCTCCCTCCATCATTTTGAATATCTCGCACGGCGACAGCGCAACACGGACTCTGACGGTGAGCAACACCGGCATTTCAACAAGCCAGCTTGCATACAGTCTCAGCATCACCGGCGGCATCGGGGGACTTCTCGAGGATCCCGTCGGGACTTCGGCTTCGACGTTCAGTGGATCGAATTTGGTTCGGGGAAACCGCTACCAAGCCACACGCCGGACGACGCTGAAGGAAATCAAATCATATCACGTCATTGGCACATCTACGCAAATGCGCTTTGCCGTGTATGAAAGCAGCACGCCGACCGGTTCATACACCCGCATCTTCGACGGGCCTCCGGTAACTTCGGGGACGGGCACGGGCTTCTTTGGTTCGGGGCCAATAAGTGTTCAACTTGATTCGGGCAAATACTATTTGATCGGGGCGGGATGGCAGGGAAGCATAACGTATTACAACAGCACGTCATCGGCAACGCCGGTCGGGTTCGGGACTGCGTTGTCGGGGTTCACCGCCTCATATCCGCCGCCGGCGAGCATCACCATCAGCAGCACTACGACGGCTTTCTATCGGGGCGCCGTTGTTACAACGAGCGGCCAGTTCATCACCGTGACGAATGCGCAAGGCGATACGCTGGGAGGCGGTCTCAGCAGCGATCATACGGTGAAAGTCGTAACGCAATATCTCGATCCGGCAGGAGGGCCCTATTCGGGGCATATCGTGGTGACCTCGAACGATACGGCGCAGGCAACTGTGCTGATTCCCGTGTCGGTGGATTTTACGACCGGAGTTCCCGAACGGACGGGCATTCCCGCAACGTACGCGCTGCGTCAGAACTATCCCAATCCGTTCAATCCCTCCACAACCATCAACTTCGATTTGCCGGAGGCGTCTCACGTTTCACTCGTTGTGTTTGATGTGTTGGGAAGAAGAGTGGCGGAAGTTGCCAACGGTCAGTTCGATGCGGGATATCGTTCGGTTGTGTGGCAGGCGGGGAATCTCGCGAGCGGCGTTTACTTCGTCCGCTTCAATGTATCGGATGCAAAAGGACTCAACAGGTATTCGACGATCGCCAAGTTGATGTTGATGAAGTGAGTTTGAGTTTTTGGGATTGGGGGACACGACGGAGTCGTGTCCCTACACAAATCTCTCTGGTAGGTACGAATAAAAGCCCGGCACCCACTTACAGGCGAGCCGGGCTTTGGTTTCTCCAGTGAAAGGAACTGATTGCTTCTTTCCCAGCGTTCAGCGATATTTGTGCAAGGAGGATCGAAATGAAGTTTACTGTAACAATTACCCGCGACGAAGATGGCGTGTATATAGCTGAATGCCCCGCAATTCCAGGTTGCATAAGTCAGGGCAAAACGGAAGACGAAGCGCAGCGCAACATTCAGGATGCGATCAAAGAGTGCCTTGAAGTCCGTGCAGAAATGGGCATGCCACTCACTGTTATGACTCGACAAGTTGAGGTTGTGGTCTAATGCCCCCGATTCCTCTGCTTCGCCCACGGGATGTGATTAAGATCCTTGAGAAGTTCGGTTGGAACGCACAAAAAAGCCCGGTTCTTGCCGGGCTTTTTTGTCACAACAACTTTTCCTTCAACGCCTTTGCCACTGCCTCGCTGCGCGAGTGTACCTGCATTTTCTCGTAAATGTTCTTCATATGCGTGTCAATCGTGTAGTAGGCGAGAAAGAGTTTGTCGGCGATTTGCTTTTTGGTGAGGCCGTCAATCAGAAGCTTGAGGATTTCCTTCTCACGCGTCGTCAAGCCGTAGTCGGCTTCGGGGACGGTGAATTTGGTGAACATCGTCAGCACTTTGCGCGCAATTTGCGCATTCATTGGAGCGCCGCCCCCAACCACTTCCTTCACCGCCTGCACAATCTCCTCCGGCATTGCATTCTTCAGCAAGTAGCCGTTTGCCCCGGCGCAGATCGCATTGAACACTTCCTGATCTCCCTCCTTGATGGTAATGATAATGATGTCGGTTGCAGGGGAGATGGCTTTGATCCGTTTCACTCCTTCGATGCCGCTCATGCCCGGCAGCCCTATATCCATCAATACCACTTCGGGCGCGTACTCATCTTCCAGCGCCTTCAATGCTTCTTCTACAGACGAGAATGCCTGTTTGCACTCGAAGCCCGGCGTATCGCCGAGAAGCGAGCAGATCGCCGTTCTGAAAAATTCATCATCTTCAACAACCCAGAGGCTGATGGTATCAATGGTATTGATGAATTGTCGTTTTGCTGCCGCCATGTCAGAACATTATCTGTGTGAATCTGTGTAATTGGCTGTACACATTTATTCAGTCGGGATTCCGACGTACACTCCTGTTGTATCACCACCTTCTGCAAAGTTTGCAACCTCAACCCAACGGATGTGGGGCAAGCCGTCTTCATTCTGAACCTGCAGAACAGGCGGTCCGCCCACCGCAACAGTATTCGAGGCGAACGTGAATGTCCGGTGACGTTCCGGGGTTTCAAGATTCGATCTCCTCATGTTGCCGCTTCGGGACGAGTAAATCCCCCAGCCGATTGTCGGCGGGAGCTGGCCGCCTGCTTTGATGTTGAGATGGCCATTTTCGACCACCACAAGCAACAACCCGATTCCTTTCACTTCCTTCCGGATTGTCGTATCGGGAAGAATCTGGCGCGTGCTGAGCGGGAACGTAACCTGAAGCTGTCCCGGTGTTGGCTGCTGCTCTGCCGGCGTACAGCCGACGGCGATGAGCGTGGTTGACGCAACTGCGAGAAGGAGAACGACAAGCGAAGCTCTCATTGTACTTGCTCCTGAAAAGTGAAACGAACAGTGAACTAATGAACTCATTCCTGAGCGGAAACGCATACCGCGATTACGGTATTTTGAACGAAAGCTCCGTCGTGGTGCCTTTCCCGACCGAACTCATGATATTGATTTTTCCGCCCAATTTCTCTGCACGGCGGCGCAAGTTGTCGAGTCCGTGCCCCTTCTTAATCTTCTCTTCATCAAACCCGACTCCGTCATCGGCAATCGTCAGCAGAAAAATCTCTTTCTGAATCTGAACGCAAATGGAGATGTGGGAAGCCTTCGCGTGTTTGATGGTGTTGTTCAGAATCTCGCGGAAAATCATCAGGAGATTGTGCCGGAACTCCGCGCCGAGAATCTTGTGGCCGGTCTGCCCGTCTAAGCGTTTCTGAACGTGTATTCGGCCCGCGAGGAGCGTGACGCGGTATCTTCATCTTCAGAATCGTTGCATCTAACGTCATGTTCGGGGTTCACCCAGACGATGTTGCGCAACGCATCGGCCGCGCTGCGGGCGGCGGATGTTGCGGTAGCAAGATGGCCGGAGTCTTTCGTCTCTTCGGGCAATCGCCGCCGGACGACGTCAGTGATCATGGCGATGCTGCTCAGACTGCTGCCGATATCGTCATGCAAATCGCTTGCAATGCGGACACGCATCCGTTCCATCTCCAACAGTTTTGCAACACGGTAGTTGTAGATTGCCGCGCCGATGCCGATCAACACGCCTGCTGCGAGCAACCGGAACCACCATGTTTGCCACCATGGGGGATTGATGGTGATGGTGATACTGCTTCCTTCCGTGTTCCACACGCCGTGATTGTTCGAGCCGATTACGCGGAACACATACGTGCCGGGCTGCAAAGCGGGATAGCTCGCATAGCGGCGTGTTCCCGACTTCACCCATTCGTGGTCCAATTCCTCCATCTTGTACGCGTAGAGATTTCGAGAAGGATTGGTATAATCGAGGGAGGAGATGACGAACGAAAGGAAGTTCTCGTTATAGCCTAACGTGAACGAAGGATTCCGTTCTCCCGCCGAGAATGCCGCATACGGATTTTCGAAGATGTTGAAAGCAGAAACCACTACCGGCGGCGGATTGCCATTCTCAATAAGACTATCAGGGTGAAAGTAGCTGAGCCCGTGTTGACTTCCAAGATAGAACGTGCCGTCGGCCCCGGTGAAATGCGCATCAGTGAAATCATCACTCAAGAATCCGTCGTTCGAATCGAAGGTGATGAACGACTTGCGTTGCGGATTGAATTTGCAGATGCCGCGTGTTGTCACAAGCCAGAAGTTCTTGCGCGAGTCACGGAGAATAGAACGAATGTAATCCGAAGGCAATCCGTCGCTTCGGAAGTAGCGTGTGAAGCGCCCTGTGGCAGGGTCGAGGCTGTTCAGGCCGTTTGCCGTTCCAACCCAGATTCTTCCCGAAACATCTTCTTCAATTGCATACACTCTGTCGTTCGAAATGCTGTTTTGATCAGAGGGATGGTTGAAGTAGCGGGCGAATTTCATGGTCGAACGGTTCAACGCATTCAATCCGCCTCCTTCGGTTCCAATCCACAAAATTCCTTTGCTGTCTTCGAGTAACGTGCTCACCCGGTCGCTGCTCAGACTTGCCGAGTCGGCGGGATTGTTTTTGAATTGACGGAATCTTCCCGTTGCGGGGTTCAACATATTCAGTCCGCCTGAATGAACACCATCGGTCGAAGTCGCAATCCACAGCATTCCATCCGAAGTTTCGAGTATCTCATCAATCGCATTGCTGCTGATAGTTTCGCCCGACAGTTCGATGGAGAGAAATATCGCAAAGCGGTTCGTTCTTTGATCGAGCATTGCGAGTCCACTGCTTGCTGTTCCTACCCACAGGTTTCCGTTCCGGTCGATGCGGAGCGCGCTGACGTTGTCTTCCGGCAGACTGTGTGGATTGCGGGGCTCGTTCCGAAATCGTTTGACCGCGCCGGTTCGCATGTTCACGGCATCCAGCCCGCCGCCGAATGTCCCGACCCAGAGTGTTCCGCTTGCGTCTCCGGCAACCGACCAGACGGCTCCCTTGCTTATGCCCCCGTCTTGCACAGCATCGTGACGCAAGTGACGGATTGCCTGTTGACGTTCGGTGTTCAGTTTCGAGACGCCGCCCCCTTCCGTTCCAATCCACAAACCTCCCGCATTGTCGGTGAACATACAGCGAATCACATCACTGCTGAGGCTTGAAGTTTGTGCTGCGTCGGCAACGGATCGGGCAAACGTTCCCTTCAGCGGATCGAAGCGGAACACGCCCATCCCTTGCGTTCCAATCCAGAACGTCCTTTTCATTACTGTGTATGCTTCGCCCATCGCATAAACAGGAAAGGCAGATTGGGCAGAAGATCGCTGAGGCGAGAAGCGTGTAAACGTGCCGCGAGCCTCGTCGAATCTGTTCAGGCCGTTGTCGGTGCCCGCCCAAACGAATCCGTCGGCATCGACAAACAATGCTTTGACGCCGTTGTTGCTCAGAGATGAGAGGTCGGAAGGATTGTGCGTGAACCGTGTGAATCGTGTACGCGTCGGGTCGAGCATGCTCAGGCCGCCGTTTGCGGTCCCGATCCAGAGCCGTCCCGATTTGTCCTCCACCAGCGAGCGGATGTTGTTGTCGGCGGGACTGTTTGGGTCCGACGGGTCATGGCGGAAATGCGAGAACCGTCCCGTCAAAAGGTCGAGCCTGCTCAATCCGTCGAACCACGTCCCGATCCAAAGATTGCCGGAAGCGTCGCGGCAGATTGCTTTGATTTGGTTCGAGGCGATGCTGTTCGAGTCGGATGGATGATGGATGAACCGCTGGATTTTTTCTGTCGAGAGGGAAAGCCTGTTCAGTCCGCCGCTGAACGTGCCGATCCAAAGATTGCCGTCGCCGTCTTCACACAGCGCAAGGACGGCATCATCCGACAGGGAGTTGGTATCGGCGGGATTGTGCTTGAAGATGGTGAACTCATAGCCGTCGAAACGTGCAAGGCCGCCGCTCGTGCCGAACCAGATGAAGCCGCGGCTATCCTGCAGAATGGCATTGACATCGGAATGAGGAAGCCCGCGCTCGACCGAGATGCGGTGAAACGTCTGGGCAGGGAGAGTAGAGAAGACGACGAAGAATCCTGCCGCGAGGATGGCGCGCAGTATGTTCCCGGACTGCCCCCCGCGCCGGATAATCTGTACTCTCACATCTGTTTGCTTGTGGTATGAAAAGGAACCGGATTATCCTAACCAAACGAGCAACGAAAAGCAAGGCACGATGCTACGCATACCCATCATACCGCATCGTCTGGTTCACATCCCGGCGGAATCCCAACGAGGCGAGCAACGGGGCAAGGGGACTTGCAGCAGGTCTCTCGCTGTTGCAGTGCTCAACAACGATCTCTTTGAACGGACGAAGTCCGTCGGGAAGTTTGATGAGTGAGATGAACTGCTTCAATGCAGAAGTAACAACACCGGTTGCGGGTTCACCAATTGTGTGAAGTCGTGCGCCGTTGCCTTCAATCACGAGAACGGGCGTTCCGCGGTGAAACGCAATGTAGTTCGACGGAATGCGGGAGGGTTGAGGCTCGATGGAGAAGCCGCCGACTCCCGCGGGATTGGCCGGATCGCATGCGTTGACGAGAATCGCTTCTTCATCTCCGGCAACTCCGGCTCGCATTCTCCTCAGCGATTCGACGGCGGCGGGAAGCGCATACTGCATTCCCGACAATCCCTCCACAAAATATCCGCGCCGGATTTCTCCCCGCATTTCCATGCGCTGCAATTGCGCTGCAATCATCCCCCACGGAAGAAGTTCCTCTCGCTTGTAGAATTCTCTTGCGAGTATGCCGTAGCGATTCAACAGCAAAACCGCCTGCGCCTCGGCTTTTTCCTCCAACGTCAACTCTGCCCCCAACACGCCCGGCAGATGAACAAGCGACCATCTGCCGCTCCAGCCCGGCACCTGCTTTAACGCCCGCCGTACCGATTGCATTGCTTTGAATCTGTACGGATTGCGTCTTCCTGTTACGAGGTCAATCGGCTCCAACGGTTTCTCTTCGCCCGGCTTTGCAAAGCGTTTGACGGCGAGAAGTTCTGCAAACACGTCGTTGGTAACGAGGCCGTTCCAGAACAATTCGGCGATGCCGTTGTTGATGGCGTCGAGCGAAAGATGCGTGCCGCTTCGAATGTCGTGCAGAAACGAAGCGCCGTTTGCCCGAATATACGTCAGGATGCGGCGAGAGGCTTCCGCAAGTCCGGCTTCAAACTCAGGCGAGAGTTGTTCGAGAAACGCCGAGCCTTCTCCCCGAACAATACACTTGAGCTTTCCCGGCCCGCCGCCCGTCCAGACAATTGTTCCCGCCGAGGTCAGCGACGCAAGCGATTCTCGTGAATAGTTCTTGACTCGTCTGAACAGAATCTCTCTCTCCCAAGCCTCCGCCGGAAGGGGAAGAGCCTGGAATTGTTCCAACACATTCTGAACGCCTTCCGCTCCGATTTCTTGAGTTGAGGGATGAAGCTTCTGCCAATGAAGAAGAAAGTTGGTGAACTCAGCGATGGAAGAGGGTTGGATTTCCTTTCGGAGAATCGTGATGGTTTGGCGGTGAATGCGTTCGAGATTCGTCCGGTACACGAACTGCATTCCGGAAGACTGACCCGCAGCCTTAAATTTCCCTTCGATGATTTCCTTCGCGGTTGCCAACTTTGTGAGAAGGTCACTCACATTCTCATGCTTGAATCCGTAGCGGGCAGTGAGTTCTTGCGAAGAAACAGGTCCGTGACTCTGAAGATAGCGTCTGATGATTGCCGTTTGATTCTGTTCCGAATCTGAATAAGAATAGAGATCATCCTCTTCGCCGGCAATCCATCGTGTGCCGGAAGGGAAGTTCATCCGTATTGCGCGGCCGTTCTTTTCCAACTCGTACAACATCGACAGGTCGCCCTCAACAATCCGCTCTTTGATTTCTTCTTCGGAGAGATCGCCGACACGAAGAAGAATCTCCAACAACTCTTCGGGCGAGCGGGCTTTGTAGCCTTCGGCGGCGTGCTGCAATTGCCGCTCGACGGTTTCAATCGCTTCAGGACGAAGCATCTCGCTCATCGAGTCGAGGTCAACGACTTCGGACAGAAGCTCGCGGTTGACTTCGAGGTAACGGCTCATCCTGTCCGTCTTCGGCTCGTCCCATTCATACATATAGACTTGAATGAAGTCGAAGAGAAGACTTGCGGCGAACGGCGAAGGGACTTCGGTGTGAACAGACTCGACCCGAATCCTCCCTACAACAATCTTCTGTACGATTTCTTTGAAATGCTCAAAGTCGAGAACGTCATTCAGCACATCCCGAATCGTCTCAATCACGATGGGGAAGTCGTTGAATTGCCGGGCGATTTGCAGCAGGTCTTTTGCGCGCAACCGCTGCAACCAAAGGGGTGTGCGCTTGCCCGGCGCAATCTTCGGCATGAGCAATGCGCGGGCGGCGTTCATGCGAAACTGTCCGCCGAAAAGGGGAGAGGAGAGAAGGTCGGTAAGAACGATATCCTCAGCCTCGCTCAACGTGAGATTGTCGGCAAGATTGAGAGGCAACTCGTCGACGTCGGGACAGCGGAGCAGAATGCCGTCATCGTTGTACAGCATCTGCGGCTCCGTACCGATGAGTTGTTGGAGGCGGCGCGAGAAGAGAAGTCCCAACAATCCGTTCACTCTTCTGCCGAACGAAGAATGGATGACGATGCGCGGGTCGCCGACCTCGTCCCGGAATCCTTCAATCACCAACAACTCGCTGTGCGGCACGACGCCGGTGATGTTCTTCTGTTTGAGAAAATACTGCTCGATGTTCCACGCCGCTTTCGAGTCAACGGGGAATTCTGTTTGCAGCCACTTCAGGCAGTCGGGCGAGTCAACGCGGTGACTCATTTCTTTTCTGAAGTCCGCAACCTTGATGCTCAGCTCGAAGCTTCTGCCGATTCCTTCGCCGCGCCAGAAGGGCATCCGTGCAGGCATGCCGGGAGCGGGTGCAACCGTGATTCTGTTAGCATCAATCTCCAACATCCTCCAGACGCTTGAGCCGAGAATGAACGTGTCGCCTGCGCGGCTTTCGTACACAAACTCTTCATCAACTTCGCCGACTTTTGTTTTCCCGTCTTCGAGATACACGCCGAAGTAGCCGCGGTCGGCAATCGTGCCGCCGCTGGTGATGGCAAGCTGCGAACTGCCCGGCAATGCCCGGAGCGTGTTGTTCACCTTGTCCCACGAAATGCGGGCACGAAGCTCACGGAACATCTCGTTCGTGTAGCGGCCTGCTAACATGTTGAGAACGCCGGAGTATAGCTTCCCGGACAAGTCACGATAGCAATATGATTGTTTGATGAGTGAGAAGAGTTCGTCAACGTGCCATTCTTCAACGCTCACCATTGCAACGATCTGTTGGGCGAGAACGTCGAGACAATCTTTCGGGATGTTCGTGAACTCGACATCATGCTGCATCATTGCATGTGACACCACCGCCGACTCGACTAAATCTTCGCGGAATGTCGGGAAGATTCTCCCTTTGCTCGTCGCGGCAATCACATGTCCCGACCGCCCGACACGCTGCAACCCGCGGGCAACACCCTTCGGCGACTGCAGTTGAATGACGAGGTCAATGCTGCCGATATCAATGCCGAGTTCAAGCGACGACGTTGCGACGAGACAGCGGAGGTTGCCGGCTTTGAGTTCGGCTTCCATCTGCTCGCGTGCAGTTCTCGACATCGAGCCGTGGTAGGCCTGCACAAGGTCGTTCCTAGGGATTACGGATTGAGGATTACGGATTTCGGATTGCGGATTGTCAATCGGTGGGGTTGCGGATTGCGAATTGCCAATTGCGAATTGGTTGGAGCTTGGAACTTGAGATTTGGGATTTGGGAGAGCCATCGGCACTGCATACATATTGAACGCCCGTCCCGCGCTTGCCCCCTCATTATTTTCTCCCGTCAGCATTTCATTCAGTTTTGCTGCGACACGTTCGGCAAGCCGCCGGTTGTTCACGAAGATGAGAGTTGTTTTGTGGAGAAGAATCAGTTGCAGAATTTCCGTGAACACCATCGGCCAGACGCTTTCGGCGGGGAGGTCGGAGAAGTCGGGCGGGGCGCATTCCACCATCAAGTCCATCTGCTTCTTCTGTCCCGCATCCACGATGTTTACGGGACGAGGAAGCATCTCGCTGCCGTTCCACATCTGGCCGCCGAGGAATGCCGCAATGTCTTCCAGCGGACGTTGTGTCGCAGATAGCCCGATGCGTACGAAATCTTGTTGAGCAACTTGCTGCAGTCGTTCCAACGTAAGCGAGAGATGCACGCCCCGCTTGTTGTTGCAGACGGAGTGAATCTCATCTACAATCACATATTGAACAGTGGTGAAGATTTTGCGTGCCTGCTTCGATGTGAGCATCAAGTACAACGACTCCGGCGTGGTGATGAGAATATCAGGAGGCTTGCGGATCATCGCGGAGCGGCGATGCTGCGGCGTGTCACCGGTGCGGACTGCGGTAGTGATAGCCGGGAGTTTCAAGCCATCTGCTTCGGCTTCTTGTCTTATTCCCTCAAGAGGCAATTCGAGATTTCGCTGAATGTCATTGTTGAGCGCTTTGAGAGGAGAGACGTAGAGAATGCGAACGCCGGGCGGAAGTTCTTTGGCGAGATGTTGCTCAACGAGATGGTTGATTGCCCAGAGAAACGCGGCGAGTGTCTTGCCCGAACCCGTCGGTGCGAGAATGAGCGTGTGCTTGCCCGAGGAAATGCTCGGCCAGCCTTGTACCTGCGGCGGACTCGGCTCACCGAATGTTTTCTCGAACCACCGCCGGACGGTGGGATGGAAATCGTTGAGGGGAGAGTACATGTGTTGCAAAGCTGACGAAATGCAGAAAATGATCTTGTGGATAATAACGGACGGAGGGGTGAATTGCAAACGGATGCCGAACATGCCGGCAGACGTGACTGCGGAAAACGCAACGGGCGAACCGTGTGATTCGCCCGTTAGCTTAGTACGATTGATGTATTTCTCTATTTCGTCAGTACCAACTTGCTCACCTTATTCAACCGAATATTTCCGCTGCCATCAGTTGCTGCGAAGCGGGCGAAATACACACCGCTCGCGACGCTTGACGCATTCCATGTAGCAGAGTGGTAACCCGCAGCACGTGTGCCATGAACAATTTCAGCAACCTCCCTTCCTACTACGTCATAGATAACCAACGAAACATCAGCGACTTCCGGGAGATCATAGCTGATGGTTGTTGAAGGATTAAACGGGTTCGGGTAGCTCGCACGCAGCGCGAACACCGTCGGTAATGCCGGAGTTGCATTTGCTTTCGCGAGCATTGAACCTTGGGTATTTTCATTCTCTTCGGGTAAGAGCCATTGTTCCAGCACGAAGCGTCTTGCCACACTCATGTTGGCCGACGCGAGCCCGATTGTCACAAGTCTGCCGGTGTAGTTCAGGGAAACGTGGAAGGTCACTACCGTATCTTCCCTGCCTTGGAATATTCTCACCTTCTGCAAGAGAGAACCCGAAGAGGCATCACGGATTTCGAAAGCAACTTGAGCACCCGAGGGTATGATCCCTTTTGTCTTGTATAACAGGGTTGCCTCCAACATACCGACGCCGTTCAGCGGTAGAGTTGTTGCTGCCGAATCGATCTGCCTTCTGTTCGTTACTGCAATCGAGTCTTTGAGCGACGGGAACTGCAGCGGTACTCCGTCGACGGTTGCCGAGAGCAACACGATGTTCATAGAGCCGTTCGGAAACTCGATGTACCCGCCGCGTCCCTCACGTGCCGCCCTAAACCCGTTCGGAGAAAAACGGGCACCCTTGTCTTCCTTACCGCTGGCAATTCCATCTCCTTCCTCCTCATCACTGGCATAGGATATTTGTGCGCGTTGAATGGCATACGGCGCACCTATGATGCCACGTGAGAGCACGATGTCCGATGTGCCACCGGCGGCGCCCCATTGCGGTACACTCACGGAGGGTGTCGTGCCTGCACCGAGAGAGCTTGTTGCATACCAAATGCCCGACAGCCGTTGTGCAAGATACACCGACGAAGCTCCCTGCCATACTAACGCAAGCCCGTACGCGCCATAGTTGTGCGTCAATGAAGGAGAAGCAACGCTGCCCCACACATCCGGCCACACCGTAATTGGCCCGCCGTAGAATTCCCTGAACCGAATGGAGTAGGATGAAGCTAGGCCGGGACCGGAGGACATGCCGTTGTCAATCCAGCTGACGCCATAATGCCCTGTTCCTGCATCGCGAATCCGAACAAGAGAGATCCCGCCGACGCCAGTGCCCG
>JAHBUR010000021.1 GCA_019637975.1 Bacteroidota bacterium
TGCGATGGGACTCGGTTATGGATTGCTGGAAGAATTCGATTTCGAAGACGGGATTCCCAAGCAACTCAATTTTGACGAGTATTTGATTCCCACATCCATGGATGTTCCTCCTATCAAAGCAGTTATTGTTGAGAACGAGGATGCCGCCGGTCCCTTTGGCGCAAAATCCATCGGCGAGCCGGCAAACGAAATTGCTGCACCCGCGATTGTCAATGCAATCTACAACGCAACAAGAATCCGTGTGTATGAGTTGCCAGCGAACCTTGAACGAGTGTTGCTCGGACATAAGCTGACAAGAAAAGGCGAACGAGGTTCTGCAAAGAAAGCAGCGGAAGAAACGTGGACAGAGGCATCCTGTAAAATCCGCCACGAGGTGAAGAACGAATGAAAGCGTTCGGCTACATTCGCGCATCAACTCTTCACGAAGCCATCGGCATACTGGCACATCACTCGCCGAATGCCTGCCTGCTTGCCGGCGGCACGGATTTGCTGATTGAATGGCGTCGCCCATCCGGACACGTTCCGGCAACCGTCATCGACATTTCAACGGTTGCAGAATTAAAAGGAATCGATGCTCAAAATGGAAGCGTTTCGTTGAAACCTCTGACCACGCATGCAGAGCTTGTGAGATCTCCAATCGTTCGCGAGCACGCTTCACTTCTCGCTTCAGCGGCTGGTGTGATTGGGTCTCCCCAGATTCGCAACCGGGGAACAGTAGGCGGTAATATCATGAACGCTGCTGCGTGCGCGGATACTGTTCCTCCGATGATTGCGCTCAATGCGGAGGTCGTACTCCAATCCGCTAGCGGAAAACGGACGGTACCCCTGCAGGAGCTTTTCCTGAAACCATATGAAACCGCCGCACGACACGACGAGATTCTCTGCGAAATCCGGTTCGAGAAACTGGCGGCGAGGGCTCGTTCCTCATTCATAAAATTAGGAAGGCGCAATGCCCTTTCCATCTCGCGGCTCAGTGTTGCTGCTGTCGTCGCACGCGATGAGGCAGGTGTCATTACGGATGCGCGCATTGTTCCCGGCGCAACGTTCCCCCGATGGCGAAGAGTTTTTGAGGTCGAAAAGATGCTGCTTGGCGAAAAGGCTACGGCAGAGTTGTTCAAGGCGGCAGGCCGGAAAGTCTCCGAGTTGATGATTGCCGAAACAGGCCGCCGGTGGTCAACAGAATACAAAGAGCCGGTCATTGCCGTGCTTGTGCAAAGAGCGCTGGAGCAATGCTGCAGATGAACACCATCACCGTCACAACGACAATCAACCGTCGCAACTACACTCTCAACATCAGTCCAAATCAGACTCTCCTTGATGTTCTGAGAGAAGAACTGGGACTGTCGGGAACAAAGCGAGGCTGCGAGATTGGCGAGTGTGGTGCCTGTACAGTTTTGATGAACGGGAAAGTCGTTAACGCCTGTCTTGTTCTCGCTCCGCAAATGGATGGACAAGAGATTCTCACGGTTGAACGATTGGCAGAGGGAGAGCGGCTCCATCCATTGCAGGAAGCATTCCTCGAACATGAAGCTGTTCACTGCGGCTTCTGTACACCGGGCATGTTGCTGAGTGCAAAGGAATTGTTGGATGAGAATCCCAATCCCACAGAAACAGACATCCGCCTTGCCATTTCCGGGAACCTCTGTCGTTGCACGGGCTATGTGCAGATTGTGGAGGCAGTCGCCGCCGTTGCGAACAGTCAGTTGACAATTGATCGTTGAACGTTGGACATTGATCGTTTCATAAGGAGCAGAATGCAACTCACTTTTCAACAAGGCCGTACCGAAGCTGAACGCTGCTTGTATTGCTTTGATGCGCCATGTACGCAGGTCTGTCCCGTCCACATAGACATACCGAAGTTCATTGCGATGATCAAATCCGGAAATCTTATCGGGGCGGCAGAGGTTGTCAGGACATCGCACGCCTTGGCAAACATTTGCGGCAAAGTCTGTCCCGAGGAGATATTCTGCCAGTCTGTTTGTAATCGTATGAAACAAGATTCTCCGGTTCGGATTCGTGAGTTGCATTTCTTCGCAACGCAACAGGAATGGAAGGAGGGCTACTCCGGCACACTGCCTTTTCCAAAGAATGGAAAATCGGTTGGCGTCATCGGCGGCGGACCTGCAGGGCTTGGCTGCGCGTTTGAGTTGGTCAAGATGGGCTACGATGTTCATGTGTACGATGCAAAAGGCTTCGGCGGTGTTCCGCAAAACAGCATTCCGACGTTTCGCCTCAACGATGATGAACTCCGCAGTGACATCGAGTTCCTCTCACCTTTCGTTCATTCTCATCAAAAGATGATAAACACTGAAGCCTTTGAGAACATTCGCAAGCAGCACGACGCAGTATTTATCGGAATTGGTCTTGGGCTCGATAAGCCGCTTGGAATTCCGGGCGAACATCTCCCCGGCGTTGTGCCCGTTCTCCGGTTCCTTGAGCGTGCCAAGAGGAACGCAGCTCGTATCGGCAAGCGTGTTGTGATAGTCGGCGGCGGCAATGTCTCTCTCGATGCTGCGGCAACAGCCAAACACCTCGGCGCCGATGAGGTGATCCTTCTTTACAGAAGAAGTGAGATGGAGATGAAGGTATGGAAAAGCGAACTTGAAGAGGCAAAGAAGCACGGCGTGCAAATCCAATTCCTGACAATTCCTATTGAGATTGTCGGTGAAGAACGCGTGGCCGGGGTACTTTGTCGCAGGACTAGACTTTCCGGGCAACGCGATGCCTCCGGCAGGCCGATTCCGGTTGAGATTCCCGGATCGGATTTCGATCTCGAAGCCGACTGCATAATCATTGCTATTGGGCAGGTTATTCAGGCGGATTTTGTTTCTCTCTTTGAAAGAACGCCTCAAGGGTTCATCAGGGTAGATGAAGGCTTTCGTACTTCGCTTGACGGAGTGTTTGCGGGGGGAGATGCTATTCAAGGAGAGGGGACAATCGTACAATCTGTCGCGCACGGAAAGACAGCGGCTCACGCAATCCATGACTATCTCACTGCCGAGACGCGGAGGGAACAGAGATGAATACCAGCAATATTGAACTCTACGCAGCAAGAGACCTATCGTACAATTTTCTGGAATTGCGATTCGAGAATCCCTTCATTCTCGCCGCTGCTCCTTCAACGGACAATCTGGAAATGGTTCGTCGTGCGTTCCAAATGGGATGGGCGGGAGCAATCCTAAAGACTACCTCGGTTGAAGGAACTCGTGTTGACCTCGCCTATCCGATGATGAGCACGTTCAATCACGATGGGAAGAAGTTGTTCGGCATGGGGAATATCGATCTGATTTCCGAACATCACATCGACAAGGTCGAACACAACGTCCGAATCCTGAAGAGAGAGTTTCCCGAAAAGATTGTTGCCGCAAGTATCATGGCGGGACGAAAAGAAGATTGGCAGCGCCTCGTCGAGCGTCTTGAATCGGCCGGAGTGGATTTCATCGAATGCAGTTTCTCGTGTCCGCAAGGGAACATCGGCGAAGACCCCGGCAAGATGTTGGCGCAAAGTGTTGCTGCAACTGAACTTACAGCCCGATGGGTCAAGGAGGCGGCAAAGCGAGTTCCGATCTCCATCAAGATTACGCCGCATGTTACAGACATCGTCGAAATTGCGCGAGCAGTGAAGAGAAGCGGTGCCGACGCCATTACAGCTTCGAATTCGTTGCAAGCGCTGATGGGCATTGACATCAGAACGTTCGTGCCGTATCCGCAACTCGGCGGCCGCTCAACGTACAGCGGAATGACGGGGCCGGCAATCAAGCCCATCACGCTCAAGACAATCTCCGAGATTGCACGCAATGTTGATATTCCGATTCTCGGGACTGGCGGTGCGTCCACGTGGAGCGACGCGGTGGAATTTATGGCGGTTGGTGCAGGCGTCGTTCAATTCTGCACCGCAGTGATGCATCATGGTTTCCGTATTATTGATGATTTGAAAAGCGGGATGTCGCACTATCTCGACGAAGTGAATTTCGGCTCCGTGACGGATATCTGGCGCAAAGCGTTGTCCCATCTTGCTACACACGATGAGTTGGCGCGACGAACAGTTTGCAGTTCCATTAACGAGGCGTTGTGCATCGGATGTGAAAACTGTTACGTTGCGTGCCGCGACGGCGGACACATGGCCATTGACCGGCGGCCGGACAAGGTTCCTGTTGTTGCGGAAGAGCGGTGCGTTGGCTGTGGACTGTGCGAGTTCGTTTGTCCGGTGGAGGGGTGTATTGATATGAAAGTACTATCAATTGAACATTGACAATTAGCCGTTGACCATTGATCGTTGGGCCACGGGCAAACGCTCAATGGTTGACGATCAACGGTCAATTGTCAATTACAGTATCATTTGCGATTACCAGTTCAGGAGAACAATGTCATCCATCATCAAACAAATCAATCACGAAGTCGTTCACAAGACGGCAAAACGTTGCCGCGAACGCGGTATCACCATTCCAACTTTCGCGCAAATGCGAAACCCGGCTCTCATTCCTCAATCCGTCACCAAGCAACTCGCGGGCATCGGTTTGTGGGATTTGAATCCGCTGAATCTTTTCCGTATCACGTGGAAAAACGATGTGAAAACGGGACTCTTCGGAGGGGTCAACTATCTTGAGATTCCGCAATGCATCACCGGCGTCAAGGCCCGCATCGTCGGGCTCGTCGGCAAGTATTTTCCGACGGGGGCGCACAAAGTCGGTGCAGCGTTCGGATGTCTCGTGCCGAGGCTTGTGAGCGGCGAATTTGACCCGACCCGCCACAAAGCGGTGTGGCCGTCCACCGGTAACTTCTGTCGCGGCGGCGCGTTCGATTGTGCGCTGCTCGATTGCACAGCCGTCGCAATCCTCCCCGAAGAAATGTCGAAAGAACGATTTGCATGGCTGAAGGAAATCGGTGCCGAAGTGATCGCAACACCGGGCTGCGAATCGAATGTGAAAGAGATCTATGACAAATGTTGGGAGTTGAAGCGTGATCCCATCAATGTCATCTTCAATCAGTTCGAAGAATTCGGAAACCCGATCTGGCATTACACTGTTACCGGTCCGGCAATCGAAGAAGTATTCGATGGACTACGTGAGGAGAAGAAACAACCTGCGGCATTCATTTCCGCTACCGGCTCGGCGGGGACAATTGCAGCGGGTGACTATCTGAAAAAGCAATTCCCATCACTCAAGATCGTCGCCAGCGAAGCACTGCAATGTCCTACGCTGCTGATGAACGGCTTCGGCGGACACAGGATCGAGGGCATCGGCGACAAACATGTGCCGTGGGTGCATAACGTACGCAACACAGACGCTGTCGCCGCGATTGACGACAACGACTGCATGCGCGTGCTGCGTCTGTTCAATGAACCGGCGGGGCGGGAGTATCTCAGCTTCTGTGCTGTCAACAAGCACGTGATTGACAATCTGCCGCTGCTCGGCATTTCGAGCATCGGGAATCTGCTGGCGGCCATCAAGACTGCAAAGTATTTCGAGTTGGGTGAAAACGACGTTGTGTTTACCATCTTCACTGACTCAATGGATCTGTACAAGTCTCGCGTCGAAGAGTTGCGAGAAGAACAGGGAGATTACACCGTCGTGCAAGCGGCAAAAGATCATGCCGCCGTTCTCGAGCATCAGGGAATTGACTACTTCAAAGAACTCACCTACTACGACCGGAAAGCACTCCACAACTTGAAATACTTTACGTGGGTCGAGCAGCAAGGTCGGACGGTCGAAGAACTGAATGCGCTATGGGAGCCGGAGTTTTGGCAGAAGATGTTTGAAGAAGAGGTTGTTGTTTTTGACAGGATGATTGAAGAATTCAATGCAAAAGTCGGGATAATGTAATTCCATAAGGGAGAAAGCAAAGCATGTACGACAAAATTCTGAAAGCGGCAAAGAAGAACGAACGTCATGTGACAAAGTTCCTGCGTGATCTCATCGCCATCAAGTCGCTCAGTTCACAGGAAAAACAGGTCATCTACCGCATCAAAGAAGAGATGGAGAAATGCGGGTTTGACAAAGTCACGATTGACAAGATGGGAAATATTCTGGGACGCATAGGCAAAGGCAAGCATGTCATCGCCTTCGATGCGCATGTTGACACGGTTGATGTCGGCAATCCGGCAAATTGGAAAGTCGATCCGTTCAAAGGGGCAGTGAAGGACGGCATCATTTATGGTCGTGGGGCATGCGACATGAAGGGCGCGCTTGCGTCAATCGTTCATGGCGGGAAACTCATCAAACAATTGGGATTGGAAGATGACTACACGTTGTACGTCGTCGGCAGCGTGCAGGAAGAGGATTGCGACGGGTTGCCGTGGCAGTACATCATCAACGAAGACAAGCTGCGGCCGGAATTCGTGGTCATTACCGAGCCGACAAATCTCTCGATCTACCGCGGACATCGCGGCAGGATGGAAATCGAAGTACGCACGAAAGGAATTTCATGCCACGGCTCTGCGCCTGAGCGCGGCGTGAATGCCGTCTACAAAATGGCACCGATCGTGGCGGACATCGAGAAGTTGAATGAACGGCTGAGGGGCGAGCCGTTCCTCGGCAAGGGTACAGTGACAATTTCAGAGATTCGCTCCACTTCGCCATCACTGTGCGCCGTTGCTGATTCCGCAACGATTCATCTCGACCGGCGACTTGCCGCAACCGATACGATGGAATCGGCGGTGCGTGAGATTCAAGAGTTGCCGAGCGTGAAAGCAGCCGAAGCGGAAGTTGTCGTGCTCGATTACGCTGTCCCAAGCTGGCGCGGACTCGCTTATCCAACCAAGAAGTACTATCCAACATGGCTGCTTCCGGAAGATCATCCGTTGCTTGATAGCGGCGTGAAGACGTATGAAGAGTTGTTTGGGGAGAAGCCACATGTCGGCCGCTGGGTCTTCAGCACGAACGGCGTAGCAGTGATGGGCATGCATGGCATTCCCTGTATCGGTTTCGGACCGGGGAATGAAGTTTACGCACACATGGCGACGGAACAGATTCCAATAGAACACTTGGTAAAAGTGAGCGCGTGGTACGCGGCATTCCCGAAAACGTACCTTGGGAAATGTGATTGAGCGATGAGAAAAGAAAACCACGAAGACGCAAAGACGCGAAGTGATTGTTGAGGTCATCCTTTGTGGAACTTTGTGCCTTCGTTGAAACTACTTTGCAAGCAAATAGACAAAACGTTAAGGTGAAGAAGTATGGCTGCCAAACTCCAAAAGCTCCCGAATACTGTCCGAGGACAAGATTACATTGAAACCAAAGACTGGTCGGTCAAAGAAATCGAACTTGCGCTCAAGACGGCGGACAATCTGAAGAAGATGTTCAGAAAGGGAAAGCCGCATCGCTATCTTCCCGACAAGACGGTGTTTCTGTTCTTCTTTGACAAATCTACCAGAACACGAAACTCGTTTGAAGCCGGGGCAACGCAACTCGGCGCTCATGCACATTTCATTTCGTCGGAAACGTCGCAGGTTGCGCACGGCGAGTCGCCAAAGGACATGGGCATTATTCTCTCAAGCTACGGGCACGCAATTGCAGTCCGGCATGACCTTGTACCCGGCGAGGGAAACAGCTACATGCGTAAAGTGGCGGATGCAGCAAACGTTCCGGTGCTGAATATGCAGTGCGATATTGACCATCCGTTTCAGGTTCTTGCTGATCTGATGACGATTCGGGAAGAATTCGGCAAGAACTTGCGCGGGAAGAAAATTGCCGTCTCGTGGGCATATGCGCCAAGTTATGTCAAGCCGATGTCAGTGCCCCAAGGATTGATTACGCTGATGCCGCGTTTCGGACTCGATGTCGTGCTCGCCCATCCGCCTGAGTACACGCTGATGAAAAGTGAAGTTGAGTACGCAAAAAAAGCGGCGGCAGAAAGCGGAACGAAGTTCGAAATCGTTGACGATATGGATGAGGCATTTAAGGATGCCGACATCGTCTACCCGAAGTCATGGGGCATTGAGTCGCTCTTCCACAATCCGAATGAAGCGTTGGAGATTTCCAAGAAGTATAAGAACTGGATCTGCGACGAGCGACGCATGAGTTTGACGAAGAAGGACTCGATCTACATGCACTGCCTCCCTGCCGATCGCGGCTACGAAGTGGTTGACTCCGTGATTGACGGGCCGCATTCCCGTGTGTTTCCCGAAGCGGAGAACCGACTGCATACGGCGAAGGCGATAATGGCGCTGACGATGTAGAATATTGACAATTGAACATTGATAATTGGAAATTGATCGTTAAAGCGGGCCCCACGCCAACGGTTAACGGTCAATGGTCAACTGGTAGAAATGAGAATATGGTGGAAGGTATTGTACTCGCAGCAGGCTCCTCCTCACGGGCAGGATGCTTCAAGATGGAGCTTCGGCTCGGCGACAAGACGTTGATCGAGCGAAGCATTGAGGGGATGTATGGTGTTTGCTCGCGTATTATCGTAGTGGGCGGATATCGTATTGAACGAATCCGCCAATTGCTTTCATCCTATCACAACATTGAAATTGTCGAGAACAAGAATTGGCAAAGTGGGATGTTCGGTTCGGCGAAAGCCGGCGTACGACACGTCGCCACCGAAAGGTTCTTCTTGCTGCCTGCCGATATTCCGCTTGTCCCGCAAAAAGTGTATGATGAATTGGCCCGACATCAGGCCGGGATTGTCGTTCCTACGTTCAATGGCAGAAAGGGACATCCGATATTGCTGAGCCGGACGATAATTCATGATATTCTTGCAGAACCCGACAACTCCTCACTGCGACATGTGATCCAACGAAAAAGCTGTAAACTTGTTCCTGTACAGGATGAACACATCCTTCTGGACATCGATTCGATGAGTGACTACGAGGATGCGATAAAACGGTTTTCCGTTGATGCTGTCTCGATGGCAACGAAAGAACCACAATGAATGTAGTTTGGGAATGCAAACATTTCGACAAGCTCACGCCCGCTGAACTCTACGCCGCATTGCGTTTGCGCAACGAAGTGTTTGTAGTAGAACAGAACTGCGTCTTTCAGGATGCCGACGATAAAGATCAGGCAGGATGGCACGTTATGGGGTGGCGCGACAATATGTTGGTGGCGTATGGCAGAATACTACCTCCCCAGATCTCATTTACCGAAGCATCAATCGGGAGAGTCGTGACATCGCCGCTTGTTCGGGGTTCGGGCATGGGAAGAGAACTGATGCGAAAATCCATCGAACATCTGTACGCCATGTTTGGCAAGGTGCCAATCCGTATGGGCTGCCAACTGTATCTGAAGAAATTCTATGGGTCATTCGGCTTCAGGCAGGCGAGTGACATCTATCTTGAAGACGGCATAGAACATATCGAGATGTTCCATGATTAGCGTGAAGAAGATCAACGCAACAACGTTTGAAGTGTTGTAGACAACGCAACGCGAACAGCACACACCGTTACGTTGTCCACACACTACTATCAGAAACTCACAAACGGGCAAACCACACCGGAGGAGTTCATCACCAAGTCATTTGAGTTTCTCCTTGAGCGGGAGCCGAATACAAGCATTCTCCGCTCGTTTGATTTGCCCGTAATCGGGAAGTACTTTCCGGAGTATGAAGAGACAATGATAAGGGGATGAATCTCCATCTCCATCCCTCCTATTGATCAGTCTGCTCCGTTGAGCCAAGCCCTTCGCCCATTTGTTCAGCACTCTGCAACACCTTCAGCCCGTATTTCTCGCTGATATCCAACGGCGGCATGGGTCCGTCAAGAGGTTTCAGATCCCGCACGTACCAGTCGTACCAATCAAGTGTTCGATGCATAACGTCGATGCGGCCCGGCTGCCTCGTGTTGCCATGCTGTTCGCCGGGATACTGAACAAGGCGTACAGCGGGATGTCCGTTCACTTTCATCCTTCGGAACAATTCAACACTTTGCGTCGGGTGAACGCGTGTGTCCGCCAATCCTCCCATAATCAACGTAGCGGTTTTGCTTTTGTGAGCGTGGTAGATCGGGCTTCGTGCAAGGGCTTCGTTCCACATCTCTTCGATATGTTTTCCGGCATGAACGTAGTATTCTTCCCACGGAATATCCGTTGTCCCAACCTTGCTGATATTGTTGCTGATGCCGACGAACATGCAGACAGCACGGACAAGCGAAGTGTAATAGGTTGCGAACCACGCCGATGCAAATCCGCCGTACGACCCTCCTCCCAGTCCGACGCGCGTCCGGTCAACAATTCCCTGCTCGGCGAGATAATTGATTCCATCGGCTATATCGTCGAATTCCTTTCCGGCGGCATCGCCGTAACCCATTGCGGCAAACTCAACGCCATACCCCGTACTCGCCCGATAGTTGGGGTAGAACACGACGTAGCCTTTGTTGGCAAGAACATGCGCCGGCGCGCCATACGTCGAGAGCCATCCGTTCGAATAGTGAGCTTCCGGTCCGCCGTGCACAACAACAATGAGCGGATATGTCTGACCTTTGCTGTAGCCGACGGGATGTATGACCAGCCCTTCGATTTCCAATCCGTCTCTCGCACTGTATCTGACAGGTTCCTGCTTGCCGAGCGATCGCTCCGACAACCATGGATTGTGAGAAGTCAGCCGGGTAAACGATTTTCCATTCCAATTGTATACTTCCCCCGGCATTGACGGCGACTCACCAACGCAGGCAATATGTTTCATCCCTTTTGTAAATGACAACCTGTCGAAAACCACCCCAGCTTTTTCGGAATGCAGAACAACCGTCCGTTGCTTCCCGTTCAAAGGCGTTGTGCTGAAGGTGGTTTGAATACCTTCGGCAGCGCGATATGCAACAGTGTTGTTGTCTTTCCAATCAACCCAGCTCACGTGACCGCGGAATCGGGGCGGAGTCAGATTTGTCGGGTTCCCTCCCGCAACCGGAATGACAAACACCTGGCTTTCCTTATGATCACCTCGGGTCAATGCGGCATTGTACGCGAGATATTTGCCATCGGGACTGAACGCGTAGTTACCCAACTTGCCCGGATTGTCTGTGAGTTGCCTCTTCGCTTTCGATGCAATGTCAAGAAGGTATATCTTTTGGAACATGTACTCATGATCGACCAGATTTTGAGGACTGCCGCCAAACGCTATCGACGCCCCGTTAGGCGAGTACTCAAACGCCCACACTGTTATATCATCCGTAAGTTGTTCCGGCTTGCCCGATTTTCCTCCACCCTCCACCTCGACTTGATAGAGATTGCGATGTTTCAGGTTCTCCTCAAAAAACACAAACTCATATCCCGCATCTTTCAGAATCTTTTCCCGTTGCGTCGGAGGAGCAGGCGCCACATATGCAAGTCGTTTCCCGTTGGGACTCCACTTGTATGTCGTTATCGATGTTGCGGCATCCGTGATCTTGACTGGTTCGCCGCCGGCAATCGCCACCATCCACACTTGCGTCTGTTTCTCCCCCGCGCGTCGTGAGAGAAACGATACGGCAGACATGCCGGGACGCCATGCAAGCGAAGAGGCTCTTTCTTTCCCTGTAACAAGCGGACGGATTTCTTTTGTAGATGTCGAAACAAGGAACAACTCAAGATACGCCGTGCCCGCCTCCTCGTTCGCTTCCCGTTGTGATTCAACTGTATAGGCAATCCAGCTGCCATCGGGACTGATTGCAGTACTGGTAACCCGCTTTGTGTTCATCACGTCTTCCGGCGTAAACGGCTGCGATGCTGATGCTGTGCCAATCACAAGCACGTGCACTATGATCGAAAAAATGAGAGTTCTTTTCATGATATCGATGCTTCCTTATATATTTAGTCTGATGACTCGGATTGAAATGGCGGGTTATACAAAAGGTGATTGTGTAAGCAATATTCGCCGCACCGAAGAAGGGATTGGAAATAGGCTAAGAAACTGTCACCGGAGCGGGACTTGGTAAGATGTTTGGCAGTAGCCTTAACGGGAATCGAACCCGTATTTCGGCCTTGAGAGGGCCGCGTCCTAAACCGTTAGACGATAAGGCCAACGTATTCCTTTGATTGCTGCCCCGTAAGGATTCGAACCTCAATAAGCAGATCCAGAGTCTGCCGTCTTGCCATTAGACGACGGGGCAAATTATCGTGTAAAAATCTAAAGAAAACGGCAGGTAAAGTCAACCAGCACCCCGATTGCCCGTTCAAACGTGACGCACTTCACTGTTTCTTAAGGTGATTCTCTGTTTCGTTGATTCGGCTAACAGATTTGGGACTCTTTCATCAATCATCAATAGAGTTGCGATTCCAATTCTCAAATGCTCCACCGAATTCCATTGAATCGGGATCCGGCTTTCAGGCATGATGAAGTTAGCGACCACACAGTTCAGGGGAAATCTTACAAACAAAGAACCCGTCTTAGAGGGACATCCAAAGAACCTCTTATTCCACAAATGAGGAGATTGTAGATGGATTGGATACGCATTGCGCAGGGACTCGTGTTTCTCGGTGCATCATTCTTGGTCGTTGTGGTGGGTATGCGCGGCATTGACCCAGAGGCAATCTCGCTCGATCTGGTGTATTCAGCGCTATATCTCGAATCGGGTATGCTCGCCCTTCTTGCTTTTTTGTACATGTTTACCAATTCGAGCGAACCGAACAAGGCAAAAGCCCTGCGAACGACCATCACTGAGATTGATGGATCATTGAAAGCGGTTGTGGAAAACCTCAACGCCAACGGGCGAAACAGCCTGCCGCCGGGAGTCATGGACCAACTTTCCGAAATCAAAGGAAGAGTCGGCTACATGAAAGGGATTATCAACTAATGACAGATATGCCGGCACCAGGTGTCTCATGAGACAGTCTTTCCTCATCGTCTACTTTGTCCTATATCTTGTTGCAGTTGTTGCACTGCTCGCTGGGTCCGGAGGAGGCAGAATCCCATGCGCGCAACTGGCGGACAGTATGTCTGTTTCGTTGTCCGAAGATATCTACGTCACAGCCCCGCGCATAGTACAAGTACAGTTGTATCGACTCAAGATGGGGAGCATGATCGTCGAAGGGCGTCCGCAAACAACGAGTATCCCTGTGTATGCAACCGGCTTGGTGTCGCCACAGGAACGTGAGAAGATCATTTACCAGGTAACAGCACACGGAAACGCGCCTCTTCTCGAATGTGTGACGGACCCTGAAACGGGCATCGGGCTCATTGCTCACCGGTTCACACAAGTCGGAAAATTCCGCTATACAATTACCGGCGAGGTCGATCGGCACATTCCCGATAAACTCCCGCTCTGCGTACGGGAGATTCTCTCCGGCTTGCAGGGAAAAATGCTTACAAGCAGTACCGACATTGAAGTGATAGTTGAATACGATTATATCGAACCGCCAATCCGATGAAAAGAATCCTGCTTGCATGTTTGCTGACGGCGAGTCTGATCCCTCCGCTCGCACTTTCGCAGAAACCAGATTTCCGCCGTGAGTTCAATTTGACCTTGCTTGTTCATCGCGACACCATATCGGCGCTTGCCGGAGAGTATGTCACACTATCCGATCCGGAATGGGATTGGCGGACTCCACCTACATGTACGATTCTCGTGTACCGCAGGGATCGAACGATTCGTCCGGACGATCAAATGTGCAACACATTATACGGAGTTAATTCCAACAACAATTACACGGTGTATTCCCGCGTTCGGTTTGACACTGCCGATACGCTTACAGTTCTCAGAATTCTTGAGGGACAGGGACGAGACAGAAGAATGTACCGCTACGGTGATGAATGGCAGATTCATGTCCGCTGGCCGTCTCTCCATTCGCTGGTCAATCGTGAATACTGGTACGGAGAATCGGCGGTGTTCAGTTTTGCAGCGGGCCACGAAGATTACTCCGGCTATTCGTATGACATCGAATCGCGTAATCGCGTCCTCTATTCAGAACAGGGTTCGACTATTCGAATCGAACGCATTTGGAGAACCCTGCCTCCCGCAGAGCTCAATTCGACAATTACAATCAAGGGGAAACACAAGGGCAAAACCTTCAAGTACTTCGACCCGGCAACCAAGCAGGTATCAGAATCTGTCTGGAACATTGAATTGAAAAGCCCGAGTCGTATTGAAGATGTGGCGTTGTGGGCCGTAGATTCAACCTACGACCGGCTGAAGGCAGCCAACCGCATGGATCTACTGCCTCCAATTCCTCTCAACATAAACCAAGAGGGTAAATACAACCCGCGCGAATTCCGGTTTTCAAGCTATGCTGTAAGTCGCATGAGTTTCTTCATGTTCATGCCTGATGTGTGGGATGTGACGGTTACGAGTGCTCCGTCCCAGTTCCTCTCGCGTGTCGAATGGCGGGCGGATGATCCGTGGCGCGTGCTGGTAATCGTCCCTAACGAGGACTTTCTTCGGGATCGTTCCGTACGAAACGCGCCTGAAGTGAGTTTGAGAATTCGCTTTCGCGATCAGTTCGGCACTTCATTCAGCCGAGTGTACAAAGCTCGTGTGTATCAGGCCCAGTAATCAATTATTTGGTAGGTGTTGTAGATGGCGTGCCGGAAAATTGCAGTTCTGCTGTTGATGAGTTGGTCGATTGTCAGCATCGGGCGGGCAGATTCATTGGATATAGAATTCAAGAGGGTCCTCACGGCCGTCGCACAGGATTCCGCCTATTCCCGCCTACATTTCATGGACATGAAGCGCCCGAGCCTGCAAATTGGCGGGCTGCGACACAAAGATATTGAAAGGACTTTTTCATACGATACTATTTCGTCGAGCGGATCACTCCGGGAGTATGTCTATCGATTCGTCTACGTTCCTGTGCGATTTTCGTTTGGCGGAGTAACACTGCCTCTCGTTCCGTTGATAGCGGAAGAGATGACAACGGAAGGCGAGCGTGCACCACAAGGATCAGTCCGGCCCGTAACACACAGTAGACCCATCTTTGACCTGCAGGATTTCGCTGCAATGAAAAGAGACTTCTCGCCTGAATTTATGATGTTTGTCCAACAACTCAACCGCTATCATATTGAAGGGCGGGGCGTTCCGCTGGGAAGTAAAATCAGGGGCAACCCGGTTCAGGACACTGCATTGGTTGCGGAAGGAAACAGGGATTACTTCCGTCACATCAGGTTGAGCAACGGCTACGTCGGCAATCCCCACGGAGACGAACCAATCTCCATCGATCTAACTTGGTCAGCACTTAAGCTCTCTCTCGATTTTGCATCCGAAGAGCAATGGATCGGCGTTCACAGCTTTGGCGTTGAAGTGGGCGTTGGCGACCGCGTACTGAGCCTCCTCTCCTATCAATCACCATACATCTCCTGGGGAGGACGATTGCTCGTATTTTTCGGAGGGGAGTATGCAAACATAGACACCAGCTTTTTCTTTGACCTCCGGATCCTCGGCCGCACCGCAGTCAACACAAATAATCTGATTCAAAGATGGAGATTGGACAACAAAGGGGCGTTAGCTACTCTTCAACGCAGCGTACTCAATGTTACATCGGGAGCCGGTGTTGAGTTGCGAACAGGAAGGCCCTTCAGCAACAGGCTTCCCTTTTTCACATTCTATTATTCAGGCGGAGCTACCGAGTTTGAAAAACCTTTTGTGAAGCTCAAGCAACGAAATCGAGACATAGCATACTTCTCAACGGTGCAGTGGGAAGTGTACATGACCCACTACTGGAACCTGGAACGCGAGGCACACAATACGATAAAGCTGGATCTCGGCGTCGGGTCGTACGATATTTGGGAAGCGGTGTACGACACCTCAGGCAAGCTCCGTTCATACGATCAAAATGTTCTCCTGAGTGCCATGAAACCGCTCATCGTTTTCGAGTACATGCACGATTCAAAGGCCACGCGATTTGGTGCCAGCGCGCGGTTCTTCGATAACCGTCTCATTATTCATCCCTGGATCAAGATATTCCGAAGTGAGCCGCATGAAATCAGGCTTGAATCCATCTGGCTGACACGGGTGTTTGGTCGCACTCCGCAACCATGGGAGGTGGAGAAGGCGTCAATGATGCAACTACGATATCGTTTCGGTTTGTGATGATGAAAACGACCTCGACATCTCTTCCTCTTTTGATACTCCTTATCGGAGTATCGTGTTTTCCTGCAAGCCCGGCTCAGGCACAATCCAAACAGGAGTTGCGCGCTTTGTACGACAGCCTTCGCGTAGATACCCGTGCATTTGATGGAATCAAGGAACGATGGGTGATCGTCGACCCGATAATCGTCAGGGAAGTGTTCACACAGCTCAAGCGACGGGCATCAACGGCGTTGGCTGCCGATTCCATTCTCAAGCTCATTGACAATGCCGAACAACTTGTCACCGCCACGTCGGGCAGCGAAGTACAAATCACGAGCAGAAAACGCTACTACGACGATGAAATTGAACTGCTGGAGTTCGAAGCCGAAGGCAAACGTTTGGGCAGCATTCGTGACTATGTTCTTATTCTTGACGCCCTGGGTTACGAAACGTACACGCTCGTAAAAACCATGCGTTACAAAGACCGGTTTGATGCCACACAGGGAAAACGCTACGACATTTATCTCAGCCCTCTGTACTCGAGTATCATGCTCTGGTCGACGTCACCAACGTTCGAGTGGTGGCGCATCTCTCTGATAGGAAGATTGGGAAATGACCATATCAATTTGCCCTTCTGGTTCAGATCAAGTGTTGTGGCGGCACTTGAGCTTCTCTACCTTGATGATGTAACTGTCACCGACCGGAATTACAACAAGTTCAGCATAACTGCCGGAGCCGAAGTAGGCAACAACTTTTCAATCCCGAATCAAAACGAACACTCTGCAAATTCAATTCTGAAGAAGCGGATCCTTCAGGGGTCCGGAGAGAATTTCTTCCTGAGAGGGACATGGACACCCGAAAAGAGGCTGAACCTGCTCAGCAACAACCCGACCGAACGCCTCGAGCTGACGTTCGAAGGATCAATGGCGATCAATGAGAAAACCGAATATTCAAAAGACGTTGACACCTTCTACTCGGTGAGAAACAGTATTCTTCTCATGGCACAATTGAAGAATGTCGGGCTGCTTCATTTTGGCGCCGGACTCGCCTGGCACGACGTACACCGCATTACCCGCATTCTTCGAGGAACGGCGTACCCCGGCCGGGTAGAACCCGTCCGGAACAATTTTCTTCCCTTCCTGGAGTTTGGATTGTCACAGGATGGCAAGTTGCTTCAGTTCGACATTACGGCCTCCATCAACCACAACATCGATGATGGGTACGGCTTCCTCGGTGTGAGATCAAAGCTGATCTTGAGCAACAAGGTGGGTCTGGATTTCCGGTACTATAAGGCGTACCGCCCTTCACTCCTGCCGGCATGGCAATATCAAAGCTATATTCTCCCCTCTGTAATTATCAGGATAAATTTCTGACAGATGGCATGAATTGTTTCCGTATTCGACTCCCCCGATACCGTCATGTACAGCCAAAATTCTGATACACAGCACAGTTTTTCGATCTCTCGATATGCATTCCGGCATATCCATGACTCCCTCGTTTCGCCGGAAGTTGTCGGACTTCCGTTGACATTTGCTCGTAAATACAATATCTTGCGGGCACTGTTTTCCACCAATCCTGCCTCCCCTGCTGATGCGATGCCAAATCGGATCTTCTTGCATATTTCTTAACGCGTGAAGGAGAATTCTTTGATGATGAAATACTGTACTGCTTTTGCCATGCTTGTGGTATCCTGTTTAGTCGCGGTACCCGACAGCACTGCCCAAAGCACCGCAGGAAGATGGTCGCTGGGATTTCATGGTGGTGCAAACCTCTGGGTCAACGACATGAACGTGCGCAAAGTTGGAATGGGGGGAGGAATGTATGCACGCTACGGCCTATCGCCGTTTTTCTCCGCCGGCCTTCAGGGAGGTTATGAGGATTTAAAGGCTTATCAAGATCCGACTTACAAAGAGTTCGCTGACAACTACCTCAAGCTGCGAGCGACCAATCTCGACTTCGTCGGGTGGGTACACCTTTCTCCGGGGCGTATCATTGCCCCCTATATCTACTTCGGCGCAGGAATGATGGCCTACAAACGAAGTAACAGTCTCAGACATATCCCAAAAAACAAATACTATACATCCTTTCACTTTCCCTTTGGAATCGGGTTCGAAGCATTTGTGGGTCAGCAAACATCCATTGTGCTTGAGGCGAGCGCTCGCCTCACTGATGACAAAACGGAAGACTTCAAATACAAAGCCCCCGACTGGTACGGCACGCTCAAAGGCGGAGTCAATATCTATTTTGGCAGCAGTGACTCCGATGATGATGATAATGACGGGCTTACCAACGCCCAGGAAAGAATGTTGGGCACAGACCCCGACAATCCTGACACCGATGGCGATGGGCTGAAAGATGGCGAAGAAGTCCGCCGATACAAAACCGATCCGCTCAACCCTGATACCGATGGCGACGGCCTGAATGATGGAGATGAAGTCCTGAAATACCGGACCGATCCGACGTTGTGGGATACCGACGGCGACGGCTTAAGCGATGGTGACGAGGTATTGAAGTACGGAACAGACCCTCTCAGAATTGACACGGATGGCGACACACTCTCAGACGGAGACGAGGTGCTGAGATACAATACTGACCCGCTAAAGGTTGATACCGATGGTGACGGACTTTCCGACTGGGAAGAGGCTCGTATTCACAAAACCGATCCCAACAATCCCGACACCGATGGCGACGGCCTGCTCGACGGCGAAGAGGTGCGACGATATCAAACCGACCCGACGAGAGCCGACACGGATCGCGGAGGTGTAAGCGATGGGGCGGAAGTACTGCGCGGAACGAACCCGTTAGATCCGCGTGATGACGGGAAAACACCGCCGCCTGAGAAATTGATGGAGGGTGGAACTCCGGTTACACTTCAGGGGCTTAATTTCGTTTCAGGAAGTGCGCGACTGCTCAAGAACGCTGAACAAACATTGGAACGCGCATACAACGCCCTTGTTGGCGACCCGACAATCCGAGTTCAAATCGCTGGCTATTCAGATAATGTCGGGCCGGCATCGGCAAACAACAGACTGTCCTTGCAACGCGCCGAAGCCGCAAAAGCGTGGCTCGTCAGCAAGGGAATTGATCCAACACGGCTCGAAACCGTTGGCAGAGGGATGAACGATCCCGTCGATTCGAATGGTACGGCAGTCGGCCGTGCAAACAACCGGCGGGTTGAGTTCAATGTGATAAGATAGCCGGAGAAGAATTTCAGGAGTGAGAGATCCCGCTTCCGCGAATCGCAGAGGCGGGATTTCTCTTTGGGAGCAACGCAGATAAAATTGATCTTTTACTGAGAATTGAAAATAAAGAGAGAATTGGTTAGATTGGCTGTGCAATTTTTGCGGCCGTAGCTCAACTGGATAGAGCACCAGCCTACGAAGCTGGGGGTTAGGGGTTCGACTCCCTTCGGCCGCACAAAAGAATCCCGCCTGCAACAAGGCGGGATTTGCGTTTCTGACCCCGAAGAACTCCCACCTTTGAATGGGCGGGAGCTGTTTAAGTCGACAGTTCCTTTCGAACAAGCGCACTCGCACCAAGAATCGCAGCATGCTCAGTCAACACCGATGGCAGCAACTTTACTTTGTTCTTGAAGATGTTCAACAGGTTCACCTCCATATAGCGACGCGTCGGCTCAAAAATAAACTCGCCCGCTTGTGCCAATCCTCCAAAAAGAAAAATCGCCTCCGGACTCGTATGCGCAACAGCATCAGCTAGTTTCAATCCGAGTATTCTGCCGGTCATATCAAATGCCTCCAAGGCAAGAGCATCGCCTTGCGCGGCCGCGTCCGTGATCATCATTGCCGTCAAATCCGCATAGCTGACTGACCGCAACAAGCTGGGAGTTGTTGTTTCTGAAAGAAGCTCAAACACTGTGCGCTTGATACCCGATGCCGAGGCATACGTTTCGAGGCATCCCTTTCTACCGCATCCACACTGCCTGCCGTTCGGATCAACGATTGTGTGTCCGATTTCGCCCGCAAAGCCGTCATGACCGTACACGAGTTCACCGTTCACCACAATGCCGCTTCCCAACCCGGTTCCAAGCGTGATAACTACGAAGTCCCGCATACCCTGTGCACCGCCATAGATCATTTCCCCCATTGCCGCTGCATTAGCGTCATTCGTCAGCACAACCGGAATGGAATAGTATTGCTTCATAAGATCGACAAGGTGAACAACCCCATGCCACCGCAGGTTCGGTGCGAATTCAATTGAACCTCGATAGTAGTTTCCATTGGGGGCACCGATGCCAATCCCATCAATCGTGATTGAACCCCGCGATTCTCCTTGCAATGTTTCAATCTCGCGATGAAGCCGCTTCACGAATTCTTTCGGGTCATCATACTCAGCAGTCGAGAACGATGACTGAGCGAAGCAATTCCCTGCTTTGTCGACAATACCAACGAGAGTGTTGGTTCCGCCAATATCGATTCCGGCTGTACAGCGTTTCATATACGTAGATGAAGGCAGGTATTGTGATTTGAGAAGTGCATCAAATAGTACTATGTCCACGAGGTAAAGTAAGAATTATCCTGCAACTTTCCTCACGTGAAACGTGACGGACTTTTGCAACTCACAAGCTATTTTCTTAACATAGTCAGGATTTTCGCGCACCCGTAGCTCAACTGGATAGAGCATCAGACTTCGGATCTGAGGGTTGGGGGTTCGACTCCCTCCGGGTGCACAAATTCTTGATTCTCAATCCAACCGCTCGTCATCACAACGCGGACCCGATTCTGTGAAGACAACCTCACATAACCCTTCCATCACCGAACATGAAAAGTGGATGGAATTTGCCCTGAAGGAAGCAGAGCAGGCGTACAGTAGGAAGGAGGTTCCAATCGGCGCCGTGATCATCCACGACAATCGCATCATCGGGCGAGGATACAATCAGATAGAAACGTTGCGCGACCCGACGGCTCATGCAGAGATCATAGCCATAACTGCGGCGGCAAGTCAGATCGATAATCATCGACTGGAAAACTGCACGATGTATGTAACTCTTGAGCCGTGTGCGATGTGCGCCGGCGCGATTGTGCTTGCTCGTATTCCCACGCTTGTCTTCGGTGCAGCAGATCCCAAATCCGGAGCATGCGGGACACTCTACAATATTGTGCAGGATGATCGCCTAAATCACAGAGTGGAGTTGATTCGAGGTGTTCTTGAACCGAAATGTGGAGGAATTCTGAAGGAGTTTTTTGGAAAGGTCCGAATAAACGAGATCAAGAAGCCAAGGCCCAATTAGCCTGCCGAATCCGCTTTGAGCTTCTCCGCCCGGTCGGCAATTTTCAACGCCTCAACAAGCTCATCCAACTTACCGTCAATAATCTCGGAGAGATTATAGAGTGTCAAACCGATGCGGTGGTCGGTAACACGATTTTGTGGAAAGTTGTAGGTTCGAATCTTGTCGCTGCGGTCGCCGCTTTTGACTTGAGCCTTGCGTGTTGCTGCCACGTCCCCGACCTGGGCAAGGACGGAATTCTCATACAACTTCGCCCGTAACATCTTCATCGCTCGCTCACGATTTTGAAGCTGTGAGCGTTCCTGCCGGCAGACCACCACAATGCCTGAAGGCTTATGCGTGAGACGAACGGCCGTTTCAACCTTGTTAACGTTTTGCCCCCCTTTTCCTCCCGAGCGGAACGTATCCATCTCGATGTCGGCAGGATTGATCTGAATATCAACCTGCTCGACTTCCGGCAACACAGCAACTGTTGCCGCGGATGTGTGGACTCTTCCCTGCGCTTCGGTTTCAGGCACTCGCTGAACGCGATGAACGCCGCTTTCGAACTTCATCGTACCATACACATCTTCGCCAGTTAGGCTGAACGAAACTTCCTTTATACCGCCCAATCCCGTATCATTTACGTCAAGCAGGTCAACTTTCCATCCCTGTTTCTCGGCGTAGCGTGAGTACATTCGCAGAAGATCTCCGGCAAATAATGCCGCTTCTTCGCCCCCTGTCCCGGCACGAATTTCGACAATAACATTCTTGCTGTCGTTGGGATCTTTCGGGATCAACAGGATCTTCAGTTCCTCTTCCAATTGTGCAAGCTTCTCTTTCCCCTCATTCAGCTCATCGTATGCCAGTTGCTTCATTTCGGGATCGGAAGAGGTTTCGGTAATCTCCTTCAGTCCTGCCAGGTCGAATTTTAGTTTGCGATAGCGTTCATATGATTTGATAAGAGGTGTGAGATCGCTATGCTCTTTGCTCAAGTCACGTAACCTGTCCGGGCTGGAGATCACAACCGGATCACTCAACAATCGGCTGACTTCCTCGTAGCGTTGCCGGACCTTCTCCAGTCTATTTAGCATCTCAGTTTACTCTAATCCCGTCTACGAACTGTGGACTGACAGACTCATAGTCTTCACCCAAAGCACAACGCAACGCAATCACCGCCACTTCCAATTGACTTTCGTCAGGCTCTTGTGTCGTGATCTTCTGCAACCATAGGCCTGGCGCGACAATAACCTTGCCGAACGGAGTCTCACTTCGCTTTGCGGACCACCGAATGAACTCGTAGGAAATTCCTCCGACAACCGGAATCAAAGGAAGGTGGGTGGCAATTCTGATAAGCACATTCAACTCTCCAAGCCACCGCATCAGAAACACATCAAGCACACTGAACAACACGATGGCGGTACACATAACGATGAGAAGAAAACTTGTGCCGCACCGCGGATGAAAGCGGGATTGCTTTGCAGCAGCCTCCACACTAAGCTCTTCTCCCTTTTCAAAAGCAAACACTGCCTTGTGTTCTGCACCATGATATTGGAACAATCGCTTGATGTCTCTCAACATCGAAATCACGCCGAGATAGGCAAGTAGCAACGAAATGCGTACGCCTCCGGCAATCAGATTAAACCAGAACGGATCCTGCTCGACATCAAACAAAAACGTCGTAACAGCAAGCGGCGTCACGAAGAACACTGCAACTCCCAATGCAAGGGAAAATGCAACCGTGAGTCCGAGCTTCAGGTTCTCCTTTGATGGAGAATGCGGCTTCTTGAGGTTGGCGTTCCCATTGGCATTGTTTTCTTTGTCCGCGTCTTCCATTGCGACTTCTGCCGAGAAGTTGAGCGTCCGGATTCCAATCACCATCATTTCGACAAGGCCAACGGCTCCCCTCAAGACAGGCAACTTGAGCAGAGGATATTTGTCCGATAGAGGCATTTGCGACTCTTTTTTGACGGTAATGTCGCCGCCAGCCCGACGGACTGCTGTGGCGACCATACCGGGAGCACGCATCATCACGCCTTCCAATACTGCTTGTCCACCCACCGCCATTGGCTTTGCTGCATCGAACTTCTTCACTACTTTCCTTTCATAAATTCGTAACAAAATAGAAAAAAACGCGGTAACATTCCATGCAGGTTGAAACAGCAAGATGATGGAAGTCGCTACAACTTCCCGGCACCAGGCCCGGGTGATTGGCGGGATAGCAGTCTTGCAATGCGCGCAAGCTCGGAGGGATCGAAGAATTTCATGAGATAGATGAGAACAACGAACAGAATCAGCAACGCTGATTTCCATAGTATAGCAAACGAATCAGCCCTGACAAACTGGGCAAGAAGATACACTGCCAAAGATGCGACGGCAATCTTGAACAGCCGGGAATACTCGTATCGAATCGGGTAGATTGTTTGAACGATAACATACAGAACCACAGACATGCTTGCATAACTTGCCAAAGTCGCAACGGCTGCCCCCGTGATTCCCAGCGGCGGAATGAGAAGATAGTTCACTAGCACATTCATTGCCGCCCCTGTGAAGGCAACTATGGAGAGCTTTCTCGTCTGCTTCTCAATGTACACTCCTGCCCCGATAGTATTTGAGATGCCAAGAAACACATACGCAAGCAACACTATCGGAACGATGCCGAGCCCTCCCCAATATCGCGGATCGATGATCGACTTGCCGTCGCAGATGGGCACGGTAACAATATCACTGATGAAGAAACTCAGAACAAGAAAACTCCCCATCATCACGAGAAAGAAATATGTTAACACGCGGGAGAACATCTGTTTTGCGTCCGCTTCATTCGCATTCGACATGAAGAACGGACGCCATGCAAAATCAAACATCGATACAATCAGCATCATGAATATGCCAAGCCGGTAGTTTGCCTGATAGATGCCCACAGTTGCCATATCCGTTAACGATTCAAGAATAGGGCGGTCGATAACTTGCACCATCATTGTTGCCAAATATGCTGGTACTGTTGGGATACTGAATCTCAACAACGCCTTGTACAGAGGAGCGTTCCACTCGGCGGAAATGTTGCGGAGAATTTCGGGAAGAAGCAACAGCAATGTCATTGCCGATGCAATCAGGTTGCTCAGGAAGATTCCTTCGACTCCCCATCTGAAGACCAGCAAGAATATCAGGTTGCAGACAACGGTAAGGACGATGTTCAACAACTTCAGCGAAGCAAACAGTTTCGCCTTTCTTTCCATCCGCAAAGACGCAAACGGAATGATCGCCAACGCGTCGAGAAGGAGAATACACCCGCTGTAGGTAATAATGGAAGCTTGATCAAGCGGCACACTGATCAACGTCGCGATCGATCCTCCTCCCCCAACAATACAAAGGGAAAACACAAGCGAGGTCGCCGCCACAGAGAAAAACGGAACGCTGAACACCTGTTTCTTCGTCCCGATTTCCAACGAAGCAGTGTATCGCATGAACGCCGACTCCATACCATAACCATAGAGGATGTTCAAGAAGGCGATGTAGGCATAGACGGTTGCTACGATGCCGAGATCAGACGGCGGCAGGATGTTGGTGTAGAACGGTGTGAGAAGGAAGGTAAGTAAACGCCCGACAACCGTGCTGACACCATAGATGGCCGTGTCGGTGCCGAGACTTTTGATTTTGTCAAACATGTCTACCGGACATGTTTATTGCACATGATGGAGTTCAAGCGAAATGTCGAGGCCCTTCACGGAATGCGTCAATGCCCCAACGGAAATGAAATCAACGCCTGTTTCTGCAATGGATCGTACCGTTTGCAGCGTTACGCCGCCGCTGGCTTCCACTTCCACTTTGCGGGCGACAAGTTCAACCGCCTTTTGCATCTGGTCGAGAGGGAAGTTGTCGAGCATAATGCGTTGAATGCCTGTGCATTGAAGGGCCTCACGCACTTCATCCATTTTCTTCGTCTCGACCTCGATCGCCACATCTATTCCCTCGGCTTGAAGATATGTTCTGCACATCTCAACGGCTTTCGTGATGCCGCCAGCGGCCACAATATGATTGTCCTTGATCAGAACCATGTCATCAAGTCCGAATCGATGATTGAATCCACCGCCTAGTCGTACCGCCCACTTGTCGAGTACGCGCAGGCCGGGCGCAGTCTTTCTTGTATCGATAACTTTTGCGCGTGTTCCCGCCACAGCATGAACATATTTGTGCGTGGTCGTTGCAATGCCGCTCATCCGCTGGAGAAAATTGAGCGCCGTCCGCTCGCCCTTTAGGATGCTTCTTGTACTGCCGTCGATTGCCGCAATGGATTGCCCTTTTCGTGCAATCTCTCCGTCCGGAACGAGTTGTTGCAGTGTAATGCTGTGGTCACAATATTGGAACACGAGTGCTGCAACTTCAAGACCTGCCACAATTCCATCCTCCTTGCACAGCAAATCTGCACGGCCCAATTGCGATTCGGAGATAATCGCATCGCTTGTCACATCCCCCATGCCGATATCTTCCATCAGCGCAAGCTCAATGAGCCTGCTTACCCGGCTGTCATGCAGAATGCTGTGTGTCATCGCCTCTCCGTTTCGTTCATAGTTGCTCCTTCATTTTCTTCTCCAGCGTTTCAAGAAACCGGCCCGGAGCGCGAGTCGGCTTGCCTGTTTCTGCGTTCATGAACGTGTGTATGGTATAGCCCTCGGCAAGCAGGTCGGGTTCACCTTCTTTGTAGACTTCGTATTCAATTCTGATTCGTGCGACAGGCATTTCACGGAACAATGTCACAACGTGCAGAAGATCGTCATAACGTGCTGCACGTTTGTATCGTGCGTGCGCCTCGATAACAGGAAGGAACAATCCCATTGCTTCAATACTGGAATACGAGAGCCCGATGTCACGCAATAGATCTGAGCGGCCCTGTTCGAAGTACTCAAAGTATTTTCCGTAATACACAAACTTCATCTGATCCGTATCGGCGTATCGGACACGAATATCGGTAACGTGCTTGATCATGTTCCACCGGCGCTTCGCATTTCATTTACGAGATTGGCGTTTCCGACACACGGCATAGATGTAGTCGCTGTCGATTTCGTTGCGACGTAACAGCTCATCTTCTATATCGAAGATGAATTTCAACATGCTGACTGTCTCTCTATCCTGCTCGACGAAATGATGGGCAATATTTTTGAAAACAAGAGGGAGAAGAGTTCCCCCGTACGGTTTCCATTCCACAATCTCAAGCATCTCCCGAAGCAGCTGTTGAATCAACGCAGACTCGGCTGCTTCCGAGGGATCGTTGAGATACATACTGAGACGTCCGGGCCTATGAACCTTCCGTTTGATATTTCCGGAAGGCAAGGTTGTCCGATACCGTTCAGGAATCACCGCCAGAATACCGTTTACGATCTCCAACTGACGATCGGACCATTGAAACCGTGACGGCCCGACAAACTCGTTGACAATCACATAGCCCGCCGGTTTCAGCCATCGATTCACCGATTCGAGAATCCGGCGCACGGGCTTGAAGTGGTGTAACGAACTCTCCAGCAACACGACGTCGTACGATTCCGGCGCAATGTTGAGGTCAAAAACATCGGCAACATGAAAGTGAGCGCACTCTCCGAATCCGCTTTCCGCCGCTTCAGCACGAGCGTGGGCAATTCTTTCCTGCGAAATATCATACGCATCAAGGCACTTAATTGATCCGGTAGCCAGCCACTTTAATTCTCTTCCCCCTCCTCCACACCCGAGCGACAGCGCGTTGAGTCCGCCTCTACCTGTAAAGTACTTGTTCGCGACATACACATACGGCTCAGTGTCACGATCTCCTGTAATCAGCAGATTGCAGCGCTGCTCTACCGCCGGAATATCCCACCAATGCGCTGGCACGTTGTTCGTGTGGCTCCACGAGTGCCGGACACGGTTCTTCTCCGAACGGAATACCTTCCGGAGCACGCCGGCGTTTCCCCGTTCACGAATCTTCTCGAACAAAACGACGAGATCATGAGGGTTGATGAGATTGCTAAACACGTTGATAGCCGAACGTTGTGCTTTGTACCGGCAGGTGTGATGACGAAGTGATGCGCGAATCCGGTCCTATCCCGAATACTCCCCCATCTTCGAGAATTTCTCGATCCGTTTCTCGATGAGTTTTTCGATTTTGATTTTCGAAAGATGTTTCAACTCGGCAAGCAGTTGTCCCTTCAGGATTTCCGCCGCCTTTGCATGATCACGATGCGCTCCGCCGAGTGGTTCAGGAACAATCTCATCAATGATGCCTTGCTTTTTCAAATCCGGCGCAGTGAGCTGCAACGCTTCAGCGGCCTGTTCCTTATAGTCCCAACTTCGCCATAAAATGCTTGAGCACGATTCGGGAGAAATGACGGAATACCAGGCATTTTCCAACATCAGAATTCTATCTCCAACGCCAATGCCCAACGCACCACCTGAAGCTCCTTCACCGATGATGACTATAACAATCGGCACTTTAAGATGTGACATCTCATAGAGATTGCGGGCAATAGCCTCCGCCTGCCCCCTCTCCTCGGCCTCAAGTCCCGGAAAGGCACCCGGCGTATCGAGCAGGGTGATGACGGGTTTCCTGAATTTTTCTGCAAGCTTCATCAGCCGCAGGGCTTTCCGGTAGCCCTCCGGATTAGGCATGCCGAAGTTGCGGTAGAGATTTGATTTTGTGTCCCTTCCCTTCTGATGCCCGATCATCATCACACTGTGCCCGTCAAGCTTGGCGAATCCCCCGACAATGGCTTTGTCATCTTTGAACGTCCGGTCTCCATGGAGTTCGAGAAAATCCGTCGTCATGAGGTTGATGTAATCGAGCGTGTAAGGTCGTTCCGGGTGTCGGGCAAGCTGCACTTTTTGCCAACGGGTCAAGCCGCTGAAGATGGTTCGCTGGAGATGATTGACGCGCTTCTCAATCTTTCCGATTTCCTGCGCAATATCGGGATTGTCGGCGTACTTGCGCATTTCCTCGATTTTCTGTTCGAGCTCGAAAATCGGTTTTTCAAATTCGAGAGTAACCTTTGCCATGCCGTTCTCCTATTTCTGCAGCCGAAGGAGGAATGACTTTGCCATGATTTCCAGATCCAAGATCAATGATTGGTTCTTAGCGTAATACAATTTGTAGCGCTCGATTTCGTCGGTTCCAAGGTCCTCGCGCTGATTGATTTGCACAAGTCCTGTAAGACCCTTGGGCCCCAGCAACGGGCGGCCGCCGGTGGGAAGGGGTTCGTCCACATCGGAAGGTGGCCTTCCGACCAGACTTATTCTACCCAAAAACACATCCGGAAGCAAGCGGACGTTTTGCGCAAATGTACCGCGTTTTGCCCGTACGATCCTCACCAACGGATACAGCAGCAGAAGTCCGACACCTGACACGACAACGTCAAAGACGCGCTTTGACAGTCTGTTGCCGGGTCTGTGAATGTTGTATTCGATCTCGACAAACGGCAGAGTCCCGAGGTCATCGATTTGCGTTTTGCCGATAATGGATTCGAGACTGTTGGGAACGAGACGGAAGTTCACGCTACGGTCGTTGCTGCGGGCAATAACCGAAAGAATGTCGGTGTACGCGATACCGTCAGTTGAGAAAATCACTTCACTTACTCTCCGCTCCGCGATCACCTTGCCGACATTGTCGATGCTCCCGATGATCTCAACGCCTGAAATTTTTTCTCCCAAATTCTTCCGATCGAGCGCGATGAAACCGACAACGTCGTAACCTTCAACAACGAGGGCGCGAAGTCTTCTGAGCAGTTCCTGTGCCGAGGGCCCCGTTCCGACAATTACCGTTGGACGGCCAAAGAGACTTTTTCTCGGGCTGCCGTGCTTTCCTGTTAGCATCTCAAACAGCAACCTCCATCCGGGCACAACGAGCAGATTGATGAAACCCGAAATGAGGACAACAGCACGGCTGAATGCAAAATCTTTGAAGAAGAAAACAGTCGCCGAGACAATGGTGTAGCCGATAATAACTGCCAGCGCGGCGCGTGCAACGGAATGGCGGCGGGTCGTATACACGCCGAGAAAATACATCGACAGAATTACTATAAGCGCCGGTATCGTCCACACAATCGGGTATGCGTAATCCGGGAATTTCAACAGGTACCCGAAGTACAGATACTCACTCGCAATCAGCGCAGTATCGATGAGAACGAAATCCATCAGCGCAATCAACAACGGGCGGCTTGCCTTGGTGAACATCGCGAGAGATGCCCGCACAACAATGCCGATCGTCAGGAACACTTCAACGAACACCGAACTGCTGAGATGCTTCTCGACAAACAACTGCATTGCCTGGTAGAACGTCCGGATTTCGTCTATCTCGCTTCGTCGCGTACTTTCGCCTTTGAAATGGATGATCTTTGTCGAGTGAACATAGTACACTTTGTATCCCGATTGCGAGACTCGGTAGCACCAATCCAAGTCCTCTCCGTACATGAAAAACGTCTCATCCAATCCTCCAACCTTCTCATACGTTTCTCGACGCAAAAACATGAATGAGCCGCTGATTGCATCCACTTCGTAGGTCTCATCTTCATTCAAGTATGTGAGATTGTACTTGCCGAACAGTTTGGATTTCGGGAACAGTGCGCTCAGTCCGAAGATTTTGGTGAATGCAACCCACGGTGTTGGAAAGCTGCGGCGGCAGGGAAGCTGAAACGAGCCGTCGGAGTTCAGGATTTTGCATCCGGCAAGTCCGGCATCGGGATTCCCGTCAAAGAACTTCGTCATCACCGAGAATGTGTCCTCCTGGACAATCGTGTCGGGATTCAGAAGCAGAAAGTAGCGCCCTTTTGCTTTCTTCAATGCCGCATTGTTTGCCTTCGCAAAACCGACGTTTGCTTTGTTTTCGATGAGCTGAACGGCAGGGAACTTTTCCCTCACCATCTCCACACTCCCGTCATCGGAGGCGTTGTCAACCACAAATACTTCGCCCTCCACACCTTCCATCGCACGATACACAGAGGCTAGCGCGTTCTCGAGAAACTGGCGGACGTTATAATTGACAATGATGACCGAAAGGTCCATTTCAGGAAAGACGATTACAAGCGATTGAGGATGCTGCGAATTCTTAACTTCCACAGCATGAATACGGCTTCGTAGACGATGCTTCTCGACATCTTGGAAACCCCGGAGCGCCGGTCAAGGAAGATGATGGGAATCTCGACAAGGCGATAGCCTTTCTTCCACACTTTGAAGCTGATCTCGATCTGAAATGCGTAGCCGTTGGACTTGATTTTGTCGAGGTCGATCGTTTTAAGTGCTGAAACCCTGTAGCATTTGAAGCCGCCCGTGGCGTCACGAACCGGAAGGCCGGTTATGATTTGGGTGTACACGTTTGCCGAATAGCTCAGCAGAAGGCGGTTCATGGGCCAGTTGAGCACTCGAACACCGTTGATGTATCGTGAACCAATCACCAGGTCGTAGTCCTTGATCTTCTCCAGGAATCTGGGGAGATCGTTCGGATCGTGCGAGAAATCGGCGTCCATCTCAAATACGAAATCGAATCCGTTCTGAATTGCATATTTGAATCCCGCCACATACGCGGTTCCCAATCCTTGCTTCCCGGCCCGCTCAAGTATGCTGACTTGCGGATTGGTAGTCATCATGTCTTTGACCAATTTGCCCGTTCCATCCGGAGAGCCGTCGTCAACAACCAGAATGTTGATGTTCGGTGCCTGACGAAGCACGGCAGGAATCAACCGCGGGATGTTCTCGGCCTCGTTGTATGTCGGAATGATAACGAGAACCTTCTCCGCGATTGTTTGCGGTGCCTCAGCGGGTTCGGTAGAATTCCTTGATTGCATCCGTAATATAAACGAGTTGTTCTTCAGTCAGTTCTGTGTGGATCGGAAGAGAAAGAACCTCGTCCGCCGCGTACTCGGTAACGGGGAAAGCGCCGCTCTGTTTTCCGGCAACGGCAAAGGCTTTTTGCAGATGCAGCGGAACAGGATAGTAGATGGCGTGTGGGATTCCCTTCTGCTTCAAATAGTCTGCAAGTTCATTTCTCTTCGGAGCCCGAAGTGTGTATTGATGAAAAATATGCTCACAGTCCGGCGCAACAAATGGAATTGTAACGGGCGTTTCCTTCAAAAGCTCGTTGTACGTTTCCGCTGCCGCCCGACGGGCAGCATTCCAGTTGTCAAGATGGTTCAACTTGACGGAGAGGATCACGGCTTGCAGCGTGTCGAGCCGGCTGTTCACGCCGAGAGCTTCGTGGTAGTAGCGGACCTTCGAGCC
This sequence comes from Bacteroidota bacterium, assembly GCA_019637975.1. Classification (NCBI taxonomy): domain Bacteria; kingdom Pseudomonadati; phylum Bacteroidota; species Bacteroidota bacterium. The sequence continues at coordinate 31,365 of JAHBUR010000021.1, forward strand.
ATGCGCGCATATCATTCTCACCTTCTCGCCGAGGGCGACATCGTTGGTGACAACCATTCCCGCATCACCGAATGCGCCGAGATTTTTACTGGGGAAATAGCTAATGCACGACAGATCACCGAATGTGCAGACCTTCCTGCCTTTGTACGAGGCACCGAGAGCCTGGGCAGAATCTTCAATCACCTTCAGCCCATGTTTGCGGGCAATCTCCATAATCGGATCCATGTCAGCCGATTGTCCGTACAAATGCACGGGGATGATCGCTTTCGTCTTCGACGTGATAACAGATTCGATTTGTGAGGGATTGATATTAAACGTCTTCGGGTCGATATCAACATACACAGGTTTTGCGCCGAGCAGCACAATGGTCTCCGTTGTCGCAACAAACGTAAATGGCGTCGTAATCACTTCGTCTCCGGGGCCGATGTCCAGCGCCATCATCGCCACCTGAAGCGCATCAGTGCCCGACGCACACCCGACGGCATATTTGACGCCAAGATATCCGGCGATCTGACACTCGAACTCTCCTACTTCTTTTCCGAGAATAAACTGGCCTGAATCCAGAATCTTATGAATTGCCGCATCAACATCGGGTTTGATTTTCTGATATTGGCCGACAACATCTACCATGTGAAGTTTCATGCACATTCCTTTTCAGAGTTAGTGCGTCCCTCGTCCGCTCAGCGCAACGATGATTGTCCTGAGGATGATCTTCAGATCAAGCGTGAGAGACATGTTTTCAAGATAATACAAATCGTACTTAATTTTTTGTTTTACATCGTCAAGCGATGCGTCGTAGCGATGCTTCACCTGTGCCCAGCCGGTAATGCCCGGGCGAACAAGGAGTCTGCGTGTGTAGAATGACACCTCCGCCTTCAATTGCTCCACAAAGAATGGCCTCTCGGGTCGAGGTCCAACCAGGCTCATTTCTCCCTTCAGCACATTAATGAATTGGGGAATTTCATCAAGGCGCAGTTTGCGGAGAACCCTGCCTACTCTCGTCACCCGCTTGTCGTCGCGTGCCGCCCACACGGGTCCGGTGTCCCGCTCCGCATCGTGGATCATCGAACGGAATTTGTAGAGATTGAATAACCTCCCCTGCTTTCCAACACGTTCCTGCGCGAAGAAAATCGGACCGCGCGAATCAAGCTTGATCGCTATTCCTATCAGAATCCAGAGCGGAAGGAACGGGATAAGAACGGAAATGGCGACGATGAAGTCAATCCACCTCTTCGCGATGCGCTGCCACGTATTCAGGTTCGTCGGATACAACCGGATGAGCGGGTGGCCGATCACCTCCTCGGTTTTGAAGCCGCTGAGAACTTGCATGCTTTCCGGCGCAAGTTTCACAACGGGAACCATGCCGTTGCAATGTGCAATAATATTGAGAATTTCCTCGCGTGAATCATATCCGGTGGCAATCAGCACTTCTTCGATGTTGTATTTCTTGACCAGTTCGGGGATTGCATCAGGGTCGCCGAGGATGGGATACTGTTTGAAATGTTCCTGCTTCGGCTCCTTGTCAACAACTCCTATCAGCTTGTATCGTAATCCGGGTCTGTCGGTAATCTCTTCAACAAGCTCGGCGGCAACGGGAGTTGTGCCGACGAGAAGTGTGCTGCGCTTTCTGAATCCAAGAATTTCGTGCTTTCTCTCAAAACCGACGATGAACATCCGGACGAGCACAACGACGAATGCGATTGCAGCGCCGTACATCAAGGTTGTGATACGCCCTTCGACCGTCACGCTGCTGAAGTCAAGCGTGACGATGAAAAGAAACAGTGTGCCGATCGCAACAGTCTTGAAAATCAGCAAGCCGTAATCAACCCGCGACACATCCCATGGAATCTCATACAATCCTGCCAGCACAAACAAGACGAGCCAAAACAGAGCAAACAGAAGCATCACCGGATTGATGAGGTAGGCCTCCAGCGGTACATAGACCGTCACAGGCACGAATCCCGAATGAAATCTGAACCAGTACGAAAACACAAATGCGGCAAAGATTGCCGCAATGTCCCCGCAAACGAGAACCGCTTTGTCAATCAATCGGGCAACGCTCAGAGGCTGAATCGGCGGCTTCGTTTCATTCAGGCGGCGGCGCATTTCTTCAACGTAGCCCAACCTCCGGACACCGAAAAAGATCGATCCGAACACAACAACAAGGAGAATTGTCGAGTAGAAACTCTCCATCTGCACAAGCAGAAAGGCAACTATGCCGTTGAAGATCGAAAGCGCGTAGATGGTGACAACAGTCTGCCGGTGCGTGAGGCCAAGATCCATCAACCGGTGATGGATATGTTCTTTGTCCGGCTTGAGCGGATGCATGCCCTTGCGGAGGCGCCGGAAGAAGGCGACAGACGTGTCGACAATAGGAACGGCGAGCGTGACGACCACTATCAGGAGTGAAAGGGGCGTCATTCCCGGCGAGGGATGCTGAAGAATCCGAAGCGAGATACACGCAAGCACGAAACCCAGGAACAAACTGCCGGTATCACCCATGAAAATCGATGCCGGATGAAAGTTGTAGCGAAGAAATCCCAGGCATGAAAAGAACAGGCTTGCTGTTACAACCATCGTGAACGCATCCTGCTCATAGGCACCAATGGCAAAGAATGTCGCCGCAACAATTGCGGAAACACCGCAGGCAAGGCCATCCAAGCCGTCGAGCAGATTTACCGCATTCGTAACACCGATGAGCCAGAGGAATGTAATCGGAATGCCCCACATGCCCAACTGAACAGGGCCGATGAACGGAAGCGAAAGGTACTCAAGCTGAAGCCCGCTGTACACCACAAGGCCGCTTGCGGCCGTCTGCACGATTAGTTTGCCGAGCGATCCGATGCCGTAGATGTCATCGAACACGCCGAGCACAACGATAAACAGCGTGGCAATTGCAAGAACGGGCAAAGAGATTGAAGGAACTACAAACGTCTCCGGATTCAGCAGCGACGCGGAAGTGAGCGCGGCAGCGAAGCCGGCAATGATAGCGACACCCCCAAGGCGAGGAATGAACCCCGCGTGGATTTTGCGTTCGCCGGGGTGGTCGCCAATGGAAAACCGCAACGCCAACTGTCGCACCCGCGGAGTTGTCAAGAGGACAATGAAGGCAGCAAGACTTGATATTAGGAATACCGCAAACATATTCTAAGCTCTATCATCCCCCCATTTCGATGTTAGCTCACGAACAAGTCGGTCATACTGCTTCCCAACAACCTCCTTTGAGTATTCGGCACGAACAAACTCAAGACCACGCATTCCTTTCTCTTGCAATGAGTCCCGATTTTCATATGCTTCCCGGACAGCTTCAGTGAACGATCGGGCGTCGTCCGGCACGGCAACGAATCCGCAATCCACTTTCTTCATCAGCCATTCAAGCTCCGAATTCGGGTCTGCTTGAACAATCACGGCCTTTCCGCAAGCAAGGATAGTATATATTTTCGAGGGGAATGTGTCAATTGTCGTGTTTGATTTCATCGGAATCATACAAACATCGCAACTCGCATTTGCCATCGCCATCATCTGTCGTGGCTGATAGCCAAGAAATCTGATATTCTTCAATTGACGCGCCTCGACTTCCGCCCTCAACCACTTCGAGACCGCCCCATCTCCCACGAGAACAAACTCAACCGGAAATTCGGCCAATTCACGGGCTGCATGAAGCAGAGCCTCCCAATCCTGGCTTAACCCAATGTTACCGCCGTAGAGGACGACGAACTTGTCGAGAAGTTTATGTTCTCTCGCAAACGAATTGTCACGAGGCAGCGGGTGATAAAGTTCCGTGTCAACAAAATTCGGAATGACATGCAGTTTTTCCTTCGGGACGTTCCGGCGGGCCACAATGTCATTGAACCATTGGGAAATTGAAACAATCCTTGAGCTTTTTGCATACACAACAGACTCAATCCATCGGAGGAATTTGACGAGAAATGGATTGCGTATGAGTCCCTGATTAATTGCAAAGTCGGGATAGATTTCCTGAATGTTGTACACGTACGGGGCCTTCATCTTCCAACCAAGCAGCCAACCAACGAGCCCCATCGTAAGCGGTGGCGACGGAGTAAAAACAATGTCGTGCTTCCCCAGCCGGAAGAACCCGATAACCAGCGACATCTTGTGGAAATAGATGTAGTCAAGCACGCGGGAATAGACGCGTTGCCCCTTCATTGGAATTCTCACATGCCAAATATCTATTCCGTCAAGATTGCTGCGTCCCAACAATCCAAGCCATGTTTGCTTCATGTTTTGGCGCTTGACCGCCTCTTGATCAATATTGTAATGCGGTGAAGTCGTTAACACAGTAACCTCATGACCGATGCTCTTCAATTGCTTTGCGAGGTCGGTCATCAGATATGACGTTGATACTGAATCCGGAGAAAAGACGAGTGAATGAAAAAGTATTCTTGCCATTAATGTCGAGAGTGTCCCTTGGTCAAATATACATGAGAGGTTCAGTTGAGCCCGCTGAGTCGTTTCTCCTCTGCACGGATCATTTCTGTAGTGATGTCGCGCAGATTTCTTGTTATTCCCCATTCAGGGAAATGAGATTTCAGTTTGCGCAAATCTGACATGTAGCAAATATGATCCCCGATCCTGTTGCGTTCCTGGTATGTCCATTTGACTTTGTAACCCGCGATTCCTTCAATCATGTCAATACACTCAAGGACGGAGGCAGCGTTCTCACGTCCGCCGCCAAGATTGTACACTTCTCCCGGCTTCGGATTTCTTGCAAAAGCCTCGAATGCCATGATGACATCGTGGCTGTGGATTTGATCTCTGACCTGCTTGCCCTTGTAGCCGAAAATGGTGTACGGCTTTCCCGCTACTGCAACATGAACGAGATACGAGAGAAATCCGTGCAACTCAACACCGGAATGAGAGGGCCCTGTCAAGCATCCGCCTCTAAAGATGCCGACCTTCATGCCGAAATATCTGCCATATTCCTGAGCGACGACATCACCCGCAGTTTTTGATGCGCCAAAAAGCGAATGCAAACACCGATCAATCCGGCAATTCTCATCGATGCCGTGATAATCTTCGGGGCGGGCATAATCATATCGCTTCTCATTCTCGACGAGCGGCAATTCATTTGGCGCATCGCCGTACACTTTGTTCGTGCTGACGTGGATGAACACGGCGTCCGGGCAGAATTGCCGTGCTGCTTCAAGAAGATTCACTGTGCCAACCGCATTCACATCAAAATCATCAAATGGGATAGCGGCCGCCCTGTCATGCGAAGGCTGGGCAGCGCAATGCACAACCTGATCGAAAGGGTTCTCTTTGAAGAAGTTCAAAATGCTCTGACGATCGCGGATATCAATATCGTGATGGGTGAAGTTCTTCGTGACAGATTTCAACCGGTTCAGGTTCCACGTTGTGTCGCCCTGCGGGCCGAAGAACTCCATCCGCATGTTGTTGTCAATACCGTGTACCGCATGACCTTGTGCATCATAATATTCAACTGCTTCCGAGCCGATTAAGCCGCTGCTGCCGGTTACTAAGATGTTCATGATTTTAGCCTTCATTTTTGTCTTTTTTAAAGAGCTGTACGTTTACTTGACTAGTATGTTGTGAAGAGAGTTTTGTCATAGCAGTTGGTGGATGATTCGAAGCTTTCAGTCCATCAATGAAACCCCTGGCCAGCGCTTTCCACTGCTTGAAGGTTCCCCTGCAATCATGCAGTACATTGAGTGAAATTATTGCTGCCTTCGCGACTGAATTCATAAAAGTGAAAAGAACGACGTATATCCTGTACCACAAAGGTTCATGTTGAAATACCCATATCCTGTTTCTTGTATGGTAGTATAGATAGAGTTCCGTGTACGAACGCCATCCTTTTCCGCCTCCGCTTTTGTGATAGGCCACAGCACGCGCAGTATACGCAAGACTATACCGCACCTTAACTCGACGGGAAAACTCAATATCCTCGAAGTACATGAAGAATCGGTCGTCTAGCAAACCAACCGAGAGGAACACGTCACTGCGCACCAGAAGAAGGACGCCACAGATATAATCAACCTCGCACTCGAGCGTCGAGGATCTGCACACATCTTCGTTCAAGTTTTTGTTTAAGCCGGTACACAGAATGCGGCTGAATTGGCCTGCGGCCGAAAACACTTCATCAGGCTCTGAAGTATAGAATACTTTTGCATTCACTACTCCGATTTGTTGATCGCGGTTCATCAATACCAACATCGGCTCAAGGAAGCCGTGTTCCACAACAACATCGTTATTGAGTATCAGGACATAGTCGGCCCGTTTTCCCAGCGCATAACGAATACCGGTGTTGTTCCCGCCCGCATACCCAGTGTTATGCTTCTCCCGAATCAATGTGATATCTGGAAAGGCTGATGCAAGGATGTCGGAACTTCCGTCAGGAGAAGCATTATCTACTAGTACAATTGTCAGATTCGCATATCCGCAACCTTGCAGAGACTTCACGCACTGAATTGTATCCTCAGCTCCGCAATAGTTCAAGACGATGGCATACACGCTTGGATGATCCACGGTCGCATTCATTTTTTACATAGCACTAACAGAACATGACAAAACATGCTGCAAACACTGCTGCATTGCCGACATTCTACGCTTTCGCTGGAAGCAAGAAACCTCTGATTTCACCGATCGTCACACAACGTAGAACCAGCAGTGATGCGAAGTAAATCAGAATGCCACTAATCAACATCAAAAACAGATTCAAGTTCAGGCACATGATAGCTACCCCCATAATCACTCCGGCTAGCAACGGTCTCACGCTAACTTGTAGTGCATATGACCACCTTATGAACTTGCATGACAGAGCAAAATAGGTAAGCAAAACGAGCTCAGACAATAACCCCACGATCGATGGAGCAATAATTCCGAGTATTGGAATCAGGGCGATATTCCCAACAATTGTTATCCCACCAGCCACAATAAACCCTGTGAAATAGCGACGCCGTTTCTGCGATGCAATGAGCGCATTTTCAAAGATCACCCTATACAATACAATTGCCACGACCCAGATGGAGATCTGGAAAACTATAATGCTTTCACTAAAGTCAGATGAATAAAGATAGTTCATTATCGGAGCTCCTAGCACTGCGCCTCCAATTGCGACAGGTAAAGCCAACAAGACAAATACGCGGAAGAGGTTTTTCAGCACACCGCTAAATTCTGATGTTGACCTCTTGTATGCCGTGGCAAGAGCAGGCAGAATTGCATTGGAAGCCGCAACTACGGCAAACGCCCATAAAAACAATATGACTTTGTGAGCAGCCGAGAAGATCCCGACTTCTTCGTCGGAGACAAAGAAAGCCAGTGCGAGCATTCCAAAGTTGTAGTTAATCTGCGTGATGATAGACCCCGCCCCTAATGGAGCAGCAAGAACAAATGTACGCTTGATGCTCTGCCAATCAGTTTTTGCAAAGGACGGCTTGAACTTCACGCAATAGATGACGAGAAGAGTCCCTGCTGCAACCACAATTGCCGCAGAGTAAGATACAACTGAATAGATCAAGTGTTCGGGTTCACGAACAAATGCAAAGACCAACCCCGCAAAAACGACGCCTTTGAGAACTCTCCCGACGCCAACATACTCCATCCGTTCAACACCCTGAAATACCCACTCAAGCAAGACGGCAGATGGGAGCAACGATATTCCAAAGACAACGATCAAGGTTTTTACGTCAACTGGCTTTGGAAGCACAAGCGTTAGGATCAAAAGCACAAGAAACCAGCCGACAGCCAGAATAATCCTCAACAACGTTATGGTGGCAACATGCTCAGCAACTCGCCCTCTTTCTTGCGCAACCGCTCGCGTACCATGCGTTTGTAAACCAAATTCCGAAAGATGGAGAAAGTACAGAAGAATGACTTGGGCAAATGAGAATTTCCCGAAGCCCTCAGGACCGCTCACGCGAGCGATGTGAATAAATCCCCACAGCGTAAATACTTGGCCGACAACGCTTGACAGAAATAGCGAGAAGAAATTTCTGGCTATCTTCCTCTGAACCAACGTCAACTCCCCACACTTGTGGTAGATGGTGTTCCCATCGATGGCACCATGGTTAACCGCAGGATCCAATACATTGCGAGCAGGTTATACTGAAACCATAGAAAGGAGATCGGAAAAACGAAAAACGAAATGAGCATTACGAACACCATGACACTGTACGCGGTAACGCTCTTGATGGACGGTGCGATCCGCATTTTGTAGTACAGTGTTCCACTAACAAAACCCAATATCAAAGGAACGACAGCGAGGCCGATAACTCCAAAGTCTCGGTAGAATGGCCAAAATGCTGTATATGTATTATAATAGCTAGTGATGTATGGTGTTCTATCAATATTGAAATACTGAGCAGACCATCCTTCCAAGCCCGTTATCGAGACGATGAAATCAAAAGTGAAATAGCCAAACGTGTGATGATCGAGGAGATGCACCGATCGTGCGAAGTTCTCCATATTGGTTACAATATACATGTACGGCTCTGTAATGAACGCAAAATCGATGGGGATTGTCATCTTCGAGACCCAATATGTGTAGCTTGCAACAAGACTACCGAGCCTGAGCGACATAATCCAGTAGAAGAATCCGGTGACGGCCATAAGTAACGGCACAACGGTGCGAACTCTAATATGGTGAGTGGCATAATATAGAAACGTCAGGCACATAACTGCTGCCATGATAACCTGAAATCGCTGAAGCAGAAGGAAATACGATCCCATGGTAAGCACAGAAAGCACAATCAAGACTGCTTTTCTGCGCTTTTGGTCTGGTACAAGGAGAGTATAAAGCAGCGTGAAGAATACGATGAAACCGGCAGAATAGAGCAGCACTGTAAAACCGATTACGTTGAACTCAACCCGAGAGGTCTTTGTCCCTACAACAAAAATGGGAAGCCAACCCTTTGCAAGGAATATCACCAAGTACGAAATTGCATACGCGGCAACAGCAATACAGATCAACAAGAACAATAAGCGCTCCCGAACTTTCTCCCTCCGCAGGGATTGGCGCATCTCGGAAATCGGCACGAGGCGCTTGTCGAGATTCAAAACAAAAGCACCAAAAATTCCTATAAGGAATGCACCAACCCCCGTAAGCAGCAAAACCCAGCCTTCGATTCTCCATTCGTGCTGTAATGCGCTAAACTTGAGTTCAGTAAGGCCAATTGAAAGGCACCAAATGAAACCAAACAATCTCCCGGGAGACAGGATGTCGCTCCCGCGCTTAAGAAACGAAACGAGGATACCAGCACAGACTGCAAAACATACTACCGATACCCAACTCATGACATGTAATTCATGCTCTGTTCCGCCAAAACCGTAAGCCAAACCAGTCATGCACTAATAGCCGGATCGTGCCATTATAAGATGTACCGTAATGATTCCGTAAGCGGTTGTTCAACTCCATCAGAAACACCACCAAAACGGAAACCAATGCTGACGATACCAGCGCTATCAACCCCCACAAACTCGCCTTCGGCTTCGATTTCCTTTCCGCCGGTCCCGCTGTATCCAACACAATCACCGATGGGGTTTGGCGCCGTTCCTCTACTTTCGCCTGCTCGTACAGTGGCGTGATGAACTGGAGAATCTTGTACTGAATCTCCACATCACGATACCGGCGCAGGTACTCCATTCCCAAATCGGGGACTTTGCTGAACGGGACAAATACTTTCATGTCCGGTCCAACGCCAACTCCCGACGAACTCATCTGTGCCAGTTTGTTCCTTAGTTCATCAATTTCAATCTGTCCCGCTACAACAACCGGGTTGTCCTTCGATTGCGTGCGGCGAAGAACGCCCACCTGAACTTCCTTCAACGCAAGTTGTGCCGTGATCTCCGCTGCTGCTTTGATGGATGCCTCTGTCTGTTCCGGCATGGCGATGATGCCGTACCGCTTCTGAAACATGCGAAGCGAATCCTCCGCAGCGGCAAGGTCCACAAGATTCTTGTTGTAGCGCTCTTCGATAAACTTCCTGTTCCCCCTGGCATTCTCGGATTGGAGAACTGTATTCGTCCGGTTCAACAACTCCACGAAGTAATTCGCCATGTCGGCTGCCCGCTGGGGATCCTTGTCATATACAGTGATCGTGATGTTCCCTTCCGGCTCAACGGAAAACTCGGTGTTACCGAGAAGTTCCTTCGTGGTTTTCTCCATCCTATAATTCGTGATGTCGTACACACTGTCGAGTTTGAATTTTTCTATCACAGCGCTCAGAACTGTCCCGCTCTTCAAAATGGCCATGTAGCGATCGGCTTCGGGGTTCGACCCGAGAAGAGCTCGGGCAGGAGAAAGATTCTTCGCCAACGAGGAAATCCCCTCCAATCCGAACAAATCCGCCTTTTCTGCAGGAAACACGGAGGAGGTGGACTTGTACCACTTCGGCATAAGCAACGTCACTACCGTCGTTATGACGGTCACAGACAGGACAAACCGCGAGATGAACTTCCGGTACTTCGTGACTATCGTAAGAAACTCGATAATCGTGGATGCAGGTGTCTCGTGTTGTGATGGGTTCTCTGCCATGTCGCTCAGTTTCTTGAAAGATTATGAATCAACAGCGCCACGGTTGCGGCCGTTCCGACAATCCCCGCAACCTGCGCCCACACATTCAAGTGGTAGGCGAACGGGTACGTACGCTCTTTGGGCACCCAGATGTAGTCGCCATCTTCGATGGTGGTCTCATCGGGGTCAAGCCACACACGCGTGCTGCCTTTGATGATTTTCACGTCACCTTCCCGCGCATCCTTCGCGTAACCATCGGCTTTCCGGATATAGTAACGGTAGTCTGCTCCTTCGATGTATTCAGCATGACCGGGTGAAAGGACTTGCCCGAACACATAAACGGTTTTGGTTCTTTTGGGAACGAAAATCCTATCGTGGTTTCTCAGTGTAACATCCTGCGTCGAATCGCCTGACACAAACAACTTGTGGAAATCCACCGACACCAGTTCACCCTTGAGACGAAGCGCAGTCTCTGTAAAATAGTACGATGTATCCTGGACGCCGAGATTGCTGCGCGAACTGAGAAGCTGCTCCATCGCGATCTCCTCTGCCGAGCTTTGCGGAGAAATGCGGGACCGCGTCAACGTCGCCCCTTTGATATTAGCCTCCGACGAAAAACCACCGGCCGCCCGTATCACCTCCGAGAGTTTTGTCGAGTTCTCCGTCAGCGGGTACTGACCCGGATAGGCAATTTCGCCCTGTATGTCGACGATATAGGCTTTTCGCGGGTCGGGAATATTCTTGATCACAAGCCTGTCGCCGGGTCTGAGCGCTATATTCGCCTCCCGGCCTGATACAATGGCTGCGGGATTTACGAAGACTTTTTCCATCGCAATTGCATCGGGGGAGAGACGGGTCAGAATACCGTTCGTCGAGTCGGCCTCGCGACGGAATCCGAATCCCATCGAAATGAGATCGGAAAGACTGTCGCCGGATACAAATTCGAAATTACCCGGCTGACGAACTCCACCCGTAACACCTATCGCAATATCTCTGCGTGCAGGCACGAACACCTGATCTCCTTCCCGCAGATAGGGATTGTGTATATTATCGCCCGTTGCCCTGTACTTGATAAGATCGGCGCGCAACCGTCTTCCATTCTTTCGCTGAATGATGATGTTGCGCACAGAAGAACTTCTCCGGATATACATGGCCTCGCGAAACACGCCGGCATCGGTAACCGTTCGGGGCGGGTCGTTGGCGATATCGATGAGATTGTCGACCCGTTGCAGTGAACTGATTTCGTGCTTCCCTTCGAAGAACACATCGCCGGTCACCTGCACAACAATTCTGCGCGCCGAAACAAGCGACAATGTTACTTCTGCCGACGGGTATTTACGTACGACCAGTGCAGACACGCTCTTCTTTACGGTTTCAAGCGTTTGTTCCTTCACATCAACAACGCCGACGTTCGGAATCAGGAGGGTTCCTTCGGGTGTGACTGTCAATTGATGAGCAACGGGCATGCTCGACCAGATATTGAGTGCCAGCAGGTCGCCGGGTCCGACAAAGTACTCGGCAGGATCCACCGGCGCATCCATCGGGACTTGTTTGCCGCCGGCATCTTTTGCATCTGATGCAATTTCAGGGCGCATCTTCAACAAATCCGGCAGAGAAATGCCCGACGAGACCTGGCCGTGGACCGGACAGCTCAACACAAGCATCACTGCAATCACAAAAAACTTTGTACACGCACCGTTCATGATTTTGCCACCTCATCGTACTGCTTCTGATAGTATTCCTGATATTCTCCTGTCATGACCCTGCTCCACCAATTTCGATTGTTCAAATACCACTGAACGGTCTCCTCTATCCCCCGTTCAAATGTGTACGACGGAGTCCATCCGATTTCGTTCTTGATTTTTGCGGCATCGATCGCATAACGCCGGTCGTGGCCGGGACGATCTTTCACGAACCGAATGAGCGACTCCGGCTTTCCGACCTTCTGCAATATCAACTTCACAATGTCAATGTTCTTCCATTCATTGTTGCCGCCGATGTTGTACACTTCGCCGGGCTTTCCCGACTGCAATACCGCCTCGATTGCACCACAATGATCAACCACGTGAAGCCAATCTCTCACATTCAAACCGTCTCCATACACAGGCAGAGGTTTGTCATTCAAGGCATTGATGATCATGAGGGGAATGAGTTTTTCGGGGAACTGGTACGGCCCGTAGTTGTTCGAGCATCGGGTGACAATCACGGGAACCCCGTGCGTGTGATGATATGCAAGCGCCAGCAAATCCGAACCCGCCTTGCTTGCCGAATACGGACTGTTGGGGTGGAGCGGTGTTTCTTCGGTGAATTTCCCCGTTGAACCGAGCGAACCGTACACTTCGTCCGTGGAAACATGAAGGAACCGCCGAATGCCGCACTCCTTTGCAACATCGAGCACGACATGTGTTCCTGCAACATTGGTCTGCACAAAGACGGATGAACCCAGAATACTCCGGTCGACATGCGACTCGGCGGCAAAGTGAACAACAGAGTCAAAGCCGAATTTCTTGAACACTGATTCAACTTCGCTTCGTTCGCATATGTCGCCCTTGACAAAATGATAGCGCGTGTTGCTTTCAACATCCGCAAGGTTCTCGAGATTGCCGGCGTACGTCAGTTTATCAAAGTTGATGACGTCAACGTCAGGATTACGGGCAAGAAAATAGCGGATGAAATTACTGCCGATGAATCCGGCACCGCCGGTAACTAGAACACGTTTCATTAATCGAGCTTGAACATTGAATTGGGATCGTCTTCATGCCGGACTTCATCGACAGGGCCTGTTTTTCCGGATCCGGCAAACAACCGATTCGGAGAGTTTACGACCATGCCTTGCTTCCCGCCGACATTCTTGTAGGCATGAACAATGCCCGCCGGAATGATAACGGACTTTGGCGCGTCTTCGCCGGCATACACAATCTGCCTGACCATGTACGTTGGCGAGGATTTCCTGTTGTCCCACAAATATACTTTGAAGTTAGATGGCCCGAGGAACGCAAAATGATCGGCCTGATCAACATGCTCGTGCGGGCCGCGGGCAACCCCGGCATTCGTCATGGAAATGTACCCCATGACGGGAAAGAACAGTTCCTCAAGTTCATCCTGTCGGAATGTTTCAACAAGCCATCCCCGTTCATCAACGAACTTGACGAGATTCGTAACACGAACACCTTCGATTTTTCCGGTTTTGAACATACATCTCTGACGATTAAATGAAGAATCAGTCACGCTTGCGCGAGCACGGACGCTGAACAAGAAGCACTCGGCATTCTCAAGAAATGCAGGAGGGACAACAACACAACTAAGACTTCTCTGGTAGCAAATGCGGTGAGTTGACTTCCTTTCGAGGCAAAAAACACGACAAATTGTGAACAAAAGGTAAGCATTCCGGCCCAAAAAGGCAACGAAACGTACTACTGCCGCCGGTCAGGAATTACAACAAAAGAGCCCTGAAACGGATACTCTTCAGCGGTTTTCGCCAACCCTGCCTTGACGGGCATATGAAAAATGGTGCCTGCGATAAGCTTCGTATCTTCCTTCTTGCGCAACACACGCTCGAAGTATTTCTTCTTCCATACAGGATGACCAAGTTCTGCCTTGAGCGCATCAGTTGACGACGATCTGAACTCCCTCAAGAACGCTTTCATATCGGCATGCTCGTCCTTCCCTCTCACAATCATGACCAGTTGATCGGGCAAGAGACAATAGGCATACACGTCGAAGTGGTTTTTCATGGCCGAATCGCTAAGGTAATTCAGTACGCCGACGACGATATGCTGTTGCGTGAAGACCTTCTTGGACGCGTACACCGGCAAGGTAATCAGGTACCGGTGCATTCCTTTATAGTCGAACCGGTAACGATCGGGAGGTTCGGGGTCGATCAAACTCACTACATCTTCTGACATCATCCAGCCATGATTTTCACAGAACACACCGGCGCGGGCGACTACACATCGATGCCGTTTTGCTTGAGGTTTGCCTGAATCTTCTGCAATGCTTCCTTTTCGGGTATCAGGAGACGTGCCCCTGCATTGTGAACGGATTGTTCAAGCGAGTCCTGACGTTCTTTCAAAAATCGCCACACGCTGTAGCCGAGACGATCCTGGTCGTGCGGCTCGACGGTGGGAATGGACGCTACCGACGCGTAGGCGATCCGCTCGAGTACGTCTTCCGGTGCAGGTTTTACGGTTGAAGGAGCTTTTGTTGTCATAATTGACGTTGCTGTTTGGGAGATTGTTTCTTGCACAATATACTCATTCCATATAAAAAAAACAGGGTGCCGTGATTGCCGAAACATGCAGGCAACCCGGCCCCCTGTTGATGTGGGTGGCGAAAAAGGAATCAGATCGTTCTGCGAACCCGGGCGGGAACACCGGCAACAATCGTATCGGGCGGAACATCTTTCGTGACAACGCTGCCTGCGCCAACTATGGCGTTCTCGCCTATTGTCACACCGCACAGGATCGTTGTGCTTGTACCGATTGAGGCACCCTTTTTCACAATCGTCGGAACCACATGCCAATCCGCCTCCGTCTGCATCGAGCCATCGGCGGTTGTTGCGCGAGGCATCTTGTCGTTGATGAACGAAACGTTGTGCCCGACAAACACATTATCCTCAATCGTCACCCCTTCGCAAATAAATGTGTGCGAGGAAATTTTACAGTTCTTCCCGATCTTGACACCTTTCTGGATTTCGACGAAAGCGCCTACCTTCGTATTGTCGTCGACTTCACAGCCGTACATATTGACGAAATTGAAGATGCGGACTCCTTTGCCAAGTTTTACGTCGGGGGCAATACTCTGAAATAGCGTGTTCATGCGGTTCAATTGGAGAATGTTGGTATTGAGATAAGAGAACGATTGTTCGATTTCGAAAGATAGGAGAGATCAACCCGACGCCCTCCCGCCTTGATGGAAATGTTCGCTGCTTCGAGCACTTTCACCACGTTCACGCCGGCCTGGCCATCGGAAATGGAGGGCTTGCCCGTATTGATACAATCAACGAATTCCGCAGCCATTCGTGCAAGCGCCTCGCCAGTATCAATGTTGGGTGAATACATATTTCCGGTGCGGTACTGCACGAGTTTTTTGTACACGGCGTCTTCTCCTTTCATATCAACACCCTTGTCGTACACTTTTATTTTCTCGCTCGCTTCCATGTCGTCGTACACTACCATGAGTTTTGTTCCGCCAAGCAGGATCTTGCGCACCTTTACCGGTGAAAGCCAATTGACATGGAATTGCGCCATGAGCTTTTCAGCGAAATGGACTGTAACGTAGGCAACATCTTCATACTCGCTGAAATGATTGACGCCTACGCAGGAAACAGCAACCGGTTTGCCGTCTATGAGGTAGTCCATAATAGAGATGTCGTGCGGTGCAAGGTCCCAGATAACGTTGGTATCGTGCTGGAACAGCCCGAGGTTCACGCGCACCGAGTCGAAATAGAGAACGTCGCCGATATCCCCCTTGTTAATGAGTTCTTTCATCTTCTGGACGGCGCTCGTGTACACGAATGTATGGTCAACCATAAGTGTCAGCATCTTCGCATAAGCCAAGTCCAATAGCTCTTCCGCCTCCGTCGTTGTCGATGCCATTGGTTTTTCGAGAAGAAGATGCTTGCCTGCCTTCAGCACTCTCATACCGAGCGGGTAATGGGTGGAAACGGGCGTTGATACGACAACCCCCTCAATGTCATCGCGCCACACAACATCGTCGAACGACGATGTTGTTTCTACAGTCGGAAACTTCTTGCGTATGTTCTCCAAACGCCTCGGCAAGGTGTCACAAGCAACAACACCATCAATCCCGTCAATACTGAGGAAGTTTCTGACCAAATTCGGGCCCCAGTAACCCAAACCGACGACCGCTATTTTCATATTCTGTTCCTTTAGAAAACTATTTTGCCCCTGTTCCGAAAAGCATGACAGGAATCGTCTTCAGCATGACTCTCAGATCAAGAACTAATGATGCATTCTGGATATAGTGCAAGTCAAGAACAACCATATCGTCAAAGCTAACAACACTGCGCCCCACAACCTGCCACATTCCCGTCAGGCCCGGCAGAACACTCAACCGGCGTTTGTGCCATTCTTCAAACTGCTCCAACTCGTATGGCAGGCACGGCCGTGGGCCGACGATACTCATTTCCCCTTGAAGCACATTAATCAATTGGGGAAATTCATCAATGCTCAGCTTGCGGAGCCATTTGCCGACAACCGTTACCCGCTCCTCATTGACAATTTTCGCCGATGATTGGTGGCTCGGTTGCCCATTCCTCTTCGTTCTGATGAATGCAGCCATTTGCTTCTTCCGTTCTTCATCGTCACCCGAGTTCGCGGTCATCGAGCGAAACTTGTAGAGGTTGAAGAGCTTGCCGTTTTTGCCGACCCGTACCTGACGATAAAAAACCGGGCCCTTGGAATTGAGTTTGATCAGCAATGCAACAGCCGCGAACATTGGTGACAACAGAATCAATGTGAGTATGGAAACGAACATGTCGAAACCGCGTTTGTACAACTCCTTCCTCTCGGACATTCCGAACTGGAACACGCCAAGAACGGGAACGGTACCATAATGCTCAATTGCGCGCCGCAAGGGAACAATGTCATACAGGGGCGAGGAAATCTTCACAAAAACCTTCAGGGGCAGCGTCTTTTCCATTAGATCTATCAACTGTCCATGATCGATCTGCTCAAGGCATATCAGAATCTCCTCCGCTTCAAGTCGCTTTACACATTCCGCTAAATCGCCTGTACGGCCAACAACCCTTGCCGCATTGAAAACGGGAGTCCCTACTTCAACGTGATCATCGAGGAATCCAACAACACGAAGTCCGACATAGTCGTGCAGAAAGAGGTTTACAGCAACATTTCGTCCGTTTTCGCCTGCGCCAACTATCAAGACCTTCCGCTGAAGGATTTTGTTGCGTGAAAGAAACAAGTACGCCTGCCGGAAAGCGATAATACGGACGACAATGAACAGTGCGAGTGCTGTACACGCGAAGTACAAAATGAGCAATCGGCTGTCAGCAATGAACTCTGCTTTGGTGAAGAAGGAGATCACAGCAATGCTCCCCACCAACACAGCGAGGCCCTTTACGATCTGCGAGAGATGGCCTGCCATTGTTACAAACACATGAATCTGGTACAAACCGAGATAGTGAAAGATGAACACACACAGCGTGGCTATCGCCACGATGTAGGCTGCCTCGACCGCATAGAGGGCGTTCAGAATGTGCAGATGGTTATGGTCAATCAGCCAGCGTTGTTCCAAAACCAGTGCTATAATATATGCCGCGGCAATGGTTGATGTGTCAACAGTCGCGAGAATGTATTTGTACAAGGGATATTTCTTTGCGCTTGGCATAGGCTGTTCGCCTCCTTGTTATAGTGTCCGGTGCAGGAAAGTATGTTCGTCCGAAGAGCCGAAAGAATCGGACGGAGTTGACAGGTGGATGAATCGTCTGGGGGAATTCTGAGGGGGTTTGATCAGGAGACTGTGCCGGCCTGCACTTACGCACACTGTAACAAACTCAGGCTGTTGCATAATACTCCTTTTTCCTTGCCATTCCTGTGAGAACCCACACAGAGTTGTCCGTGCGTCTGCACGCACGGCAGTTCATCTCACAAACTATACTGAGAGGGGTTACGAGCGCGCGCGATGCTTCCCCGTAACCCCTGTGCAAACATCCTTTCCAACGTTTGTTAGTCAAAAAAATCTCCTATTGACGAGGCAACGTATGCAACTTGTTCATCGGTCAATTCTGCAAACATCGGCAGTGAAATCCCCCTTTCTGCCACTTGTTCCGTTACGGGAAAATCGCCGCGCGTGTAACCAAGGTTTTTGTAGGCATCCTGCAAATGGAGCGGAAGAGGATAGTGCAGACCGGTAAGAACCTCGCGTGAGGTGAGATGTGCCTGGAGCGCTTCCCTGTGCCGGGTCTGAACGACAAACAAATGATAGACGTGCTTTGCGCGGCTGCTTTCTTCCGGCAAAACCAAATCGCCCAACCCTTTGAGCAAGCGCGTGTAGTGCGCAGCATGTTTTCGGCGCGCCTCAGTCCACTCATTCAAGCGGGGCAGCTTCACTCCCAGCACCGCCCCTTGAATTCCGTCGAGCCGGTAATTGTGTCCCCACACCGCATGATGATATTTCTTCTCCGAACCATGGTCGCGCAGCATTCTGATTTTCTTTGCAAGCGCATCGTCGTTTGTGGTGACGCCGCCACCCTCGCCGTACGCACCAAGGTTTTTTCCGGGGTAGAATGAAAATGCGGCGGCGACACCGAACTGCCCGACGAACTTCCCGTCATATTGTGCGAGATGCGCCTGACATGCGTCTTCGACAACCGGTATTCCGTGCCGTTTGGCAATCTCCATAATGTCGGTCATAGCGGCAGGCTGGCCGTACAGATGGACGGGAATAATCGCCTTCGTCTTCGGTGTGATTGCCTTTTCAAGCAAAGCGGGATTCATGGTGTATGTTTTCGGATCGATGTCAATGAAGACCGGCTTCGCCCCGGTAAGCGAGATTGCCTCCGCCGTGGCAATGAAGGTATGAGAAACGGTGATCACTTCATCACCCGGCCCGACGTTCAGCGCCCAAAGTACAACGTGGAGAGCGTCCGTTCCGGTCCCGACTCCGATGCAGTGCTTCATGCCGTGTGCTGCCGCGAATTGCTTTTCGAAGTCCTCCACAGCCTTGCCGAGAATGAACTGCGAGGTTTCCATGATTCTTTCAACAGCGGGAAGCATTTCGTGTTTCAAAGACTGGTATTGTGCGTGTAAATCGACAAATGGTACTTTCATAGAATGCTCTGATTGATAGTGATATTTGATGTGTTGATCCTTCACGGATTGGTTGTGTACTCTACTCCCGTTTTGCCCAATGACGCCCATACAATGATGCCCCGATCGCATGCAGGGCCATCGATGACCGGCTGATTCGGATTCGTAAGAATGACGTTTGAGTGCGAACGATTCCGCCACCATTGTGCAACATCTTTCGGCAATGCAAACCACAAGTTCTCTTTTGATGTGATGAACCGGAGAAACTCCTCGTAGTACCGGAGATTTTCGTCCGAAAGCATATAATCGGGGTGGATGATGATGTTCACCAGTCCGCGATTGCTGATAATCCACTCAGCCTTGTCTTTCCATAAGGTGATGTCGGATTCCCGGAGAATTTCAATAAGCGTATGATCCTGAACAAGCGTGATAGGCAGTTCGACGATACTGTCAAGAAAGAACGGGAAAATGGAACAGCATCCCCCCGATTGCGGCTCGAACGGATCGGTATCGGGAAACGACGAGTCGTACTCGGCAGCAATTTCCGGTATCCAATCCGGATTGCGATGCGTGGCCGGCGAACGGAAACCGGCAGCGCTCCACTCTTTCAGGTACGCATTGATCTTCGGTAGACGTTCCTCAAAAATTGCGCGAGAGGAAAACTTCTTTCCGTCATGATATATTCCGTGCAAGCCAATCTCACATCCTTCCCCCCTCAGATCATTGAATATTCTCTTGTCAAACGGATAGCGTTCAGCAACGAAGTTCCATGACGAGACAACCCCGTATTGTCGCTCAAGTTCTCGTACACGCGGGATGTTGCGCACGCCGACATCCCACTCAACATCATGCGTGAGAATCACGGCTGCACGATACGTTCCCGGCCAGAAATTGATGATCGGAATCTTTTGTGCAGGGCTTCTTTCGATGTCGGCTCTCATTTCCTGCTCGGCTCTCTCAACAAGAATCGGTTCTATAGGCCAACGCGGAAATGCAACCTGCGCTTGCTTTTTTGCATACAGACGCCTTAACGCAAGTTGCAGCCGTCGCGGTATGAACGACCGTAGCGCATAGTAGAGCTTGAGCATTCCGCCTTTGTTGCGGGTCTGTTTGTAGCGCTCCTTCAAATAATACTCGGCGGCAAATCCGTTTCCCCCATGAGAGAAGTTTCGGGGACCGGGCTCGCTGTGAATCGGTTTGGTCATCATTCACGCAAAGTGCTTGTACAATAGTTCACCTGTTACCCTGCACACGAATGCAGGCGAGTTACGGATAACAGCTCCTGCAATTGCATCAATTCTCGATGGTCCGTTTCGCGGAGGCTTGTCGGCAAGAATTGTGTAGGCAAGATTTGTTTCTTCAGAAGACCAACCCGACTTGAATCTTCGCAATCCTTCGTTATTTTTGTCCGATCGTCCGAAATCGAATTTGGTGCAGCCTTCCGCACGGGCTCTCTTGATTGCGTTCCACATGAACGCGTAGTTGGGCTGGAGTGCCTTATGGCTCAAGTCGGATGCCCCGTATTTGTAGAACATGGTCCTGTTGAACATGAAGAATACCCCGCCGCCGATGGGCGTTGTTTCGTCAAATGCAATCAAAGCAAAACCTAATCCCCCGCCAATGATGTGGTCCCAGACGCCTTTGAAAAAGGCCTTAGGTTGGGCAGGTACGCCAAGGCGCTTGCGCGTCAGAACAAGGAGCCGATAGAACAATTCAAACTCCCCGAAGGTTGTACATTCCTTTACTGTTACTCCTGCCTTCTCGGCTTTGCGGATTGATCGTTGCGCCTGCTGGTTGAATGACTTGAACAGCATATCGTCATCCCTGTCCGCCAGTTCGAGTGAATGAACCACAAAGCCATCTTGCTGAAACACCGAGTCCGTATGCCCTGCTCCCCAACGGATTTCGATCTTGGGAATCTCTTTGCCTTGTTGTCGTTTCAAATATCCCAGCAATGTATCGATAGCTTCCGGATTTCCTCGCGGAAGCAGGGGCTGACAATGATCAGAAAACGGGAGAGAAACCCAACGCCTCCCCGTTATGACGCTGCGGACATCGGCAAACGGTATTCCCGCGGCAAGGGTTTGCCCGTCTTTCAAGCAGACTGCAAAAACCCGGTAACCGTAGTTGTCGCGCAGCATATTCATCCACGCGGGATGATGGAAGATTCCGGCATCAGGATGCGTGTTGATGAATGTCAGCCACTCATCTGATGTACAGGGATCGAGTATGGAGATATTGCCGCTCATTGTCCGATCAATTCACGAACGATGTTCAAATATCGCCGAGCCATGATGTCCCAGTTGTATACCGCGTTGAAGGCCCGTAATCCGTCAATGCGTGATGCAATGAGATTTCTGTTTTGGTAGATGGATCGGATGACGTGTGCAAGCGCATCCGCATCATCCGGCTCGTAGAAGAAAGCCGATGACTCGTCAAAATAGCGCTCCAAAATCTTGAGACGCGGGACGATCGTCGGGATTTCCATCGCGGCGTACTCAAGCATTTTTACAGGCAGCATATAATTCTTCTTGTCTTCGGTATCACGACGATTTCCAATGATCCCGACGTGAACTCGTTGAAGTATCGCCGGCAGCATCTCGACATCGACAAAGGGTTGCCATTCAATCATGCCGGAAACGCCCTTCCCGGCCGCCCGTTCTTGCATTTCCTGCAAATCGTCTCCCTCCCCAACGCAGAGAAACCGCACATTGGGGCAGTCGTCTTTTACTTTGCCAAGGGCATCAACAATCAGAAAAATGCCGAGCCGTTTCGCGATTGTTCCGTGATACCCGAGCCAGAGATGCGCCCCATTCGGGGATTGCAGACGCGGCGTGAAGAGCTTCCCGTTCCCGACATTGTAGATAAGGTCTATTTTCTCTTCGGGGATGCCGTGACCCGAAAGCACTTCCTTGTGCATTCTGTTTGTGGTAATCACCTTGTCGGAACAGGCGGCGGAAAGCAGTTCTTCACCGACAAGGATTTTCACGGGCAGACTATCAAGCGAATAATCAAACTTTGTTGCGTAGGCTTCCGGCATCGTGTCGTGAACGTCGAGGATGACTTTAGTGCCGGCAATCCTCAACGGCAGCGCCGCCAACGAGAGAATATCGGGCATGTTGTGAACATGAATAACGTCATACCGGCCGTGCAGCGAATGTGCCAACAACTTCCATCCTGCCAAGCAGAGAAAGAGCATTTGCCGTGCAAGATACCGGAGGGGACTTGAACCTTGATACTTGGTTGCAAGATTGTACACCGTCAGCCTGCCCGTTCCTTCCGTTCCGGCTTTTCTGCCGAGAGCGAATACATCAACCGTTGCTCCGTCGTCAAGCAGCGCATCGACGTAGTTCTTGATGCGCGCATCGGTGAAGTAATGAGCATATGCCACCATGGCTATGCGAAGCGGACGTTTCATACGAACACCTTCCGCCACGCTTCAACAGAAAGCAGCAGAAAGAGAATCCTGTGATGATCGTACTTCCCGCTGTTGTGTTCTTGCTGCAGTTGTCCCACATACTCCGGATTGAGCATTGTCCGCGTCACGGAGTCGGGACTTGAGGTCAGGTCCGTCAGCAACGTGTCAAGGTGTTGTCCCATCCATACTCCCATTGCTTCGTTAAACCCGACTTTTCGGCGGTGGACAATATGTTGCGGCAACCACCGTTCACACGCTTTCTTGTGAACGACCTTGTTCTTAAAATCACGAACTTTGAAATCGCCGGGGATTCGTTCGGCCACTCTCATCACTTCGAGATCCAGGAAGGGAACGCGCATTTCCACACCGGCAGCCATCGCCATCTTGTCGCCGCACAAGAGGAGATTATCGCTCAATGATGTACGGGCATCGATATACGCCATTTTCTCCAACGGCGATCCCAACGGTGCACGAGCAAGTTGTGAGCGGACGTAATCCGATAAAACGTACGGATTGCTTTGCACAACAAAATCGGGGTTGAAAAGTCGGGTCCGCATATCCCGTGTTGTGATGCTGTATGTACTCAGGAATTGATGAATCTCATCTGCCTGTGAGAGCCGATCTATCAACCGTCCCGGAGATTCATGCCGGAAGAATGGCCTGATCAGGCCACCAATCGCCCCTACGAATCCTGATGGAAGCCAACGCAAATAGGGTAGATACTGGGCAGCAAGGTGTCGACCATAGCCGGCAAAAGGTTCATCGGCACCCTGACCGCTGAGCAATACCTTCACTTTCTCGCGAGCAAGTTTGGCGACAAAGTAATACGCGGCGGCCGATTCATTGCCGATTGGCTCCTCAAGGTGCCACAGATACGAATTCATGAATGCCACATAATCCGTCTCGCTCACGCGGCGGCTTGCAAAGTCTGCATCGTATTCGCGGGCTGCTTCACCGGCAACACTAACTTCATCATCACGATCTGCCGATCCCTCAAAGCCGATAGTGAACGTGTGTACATGATGCTGATGCTGACTCATCAATGCCAACAGGGTGTTGGAATCAACGCCGCCGCTCAGGGAAAGGCCAATGGGCGTATCGCTGACCATTTGCCTGTGAACAGCTTCCGGGTATGCTTCAACAAGCTCCTCGACCCAGTCATCTTCCTTCTTGTGCCGGTCAATCACCGGAGCCTGATTCCAATAGCAGGACACATGCACTCCATCAGCATCAACCACCAAATAGGATGAAGGGGGGAGTTTCCTGATGCTCTTGAACAACGTCCACGGCGACGGGGTGTGTCGGAACGTAAGACAAAAATGGAGGGCGTCGTAATCCAACGCACGCGGGATGTTCTTGTCGCACAGAATGGCCTTCATCTCAGACGCAAAACTGAGCGTTTTGCCATTCTCGCAGTAATACAACGGCTTCACTCCGTAGTGGTCACGCGCCAGATAGAGCGAACGTTTTTTCTCATCCCAAATTGCAAAAGCAAAGATGCCGTTGAATTTTGTTGCGCAGGCGTTCCCCCATTCTTCGTACGCGTGAATGATAACCTCGGTATCACTCGCTGTTTTGAACCTGTGGCCGCGGGCCTTCAACTGCCCGCGCAACTCCCGGTAGTTGTAGATTTCACCGTTAAATGTGATCCACACTGTGCCGTCTTCGTTGCACATCGGCTGGTCGCCGGTGGCAAGGTCGATAATGGCGAGACGTCGATGCCCGAGGCCAAGCGTTTGATCGCTGGAAAAATAGAACCCTTCCCCGTCAGGACCCCGATGGCTCAGACTCATCGTCATCCTCTCAACCAAGCCGCGGTTCACGGGCTCACGGGATTTGAAGGAGAATATGCCGGCAATACCGCACATTAGCGTCTGACACTTTGTCTAATTGGAAATGCAGTTCGTGACAATTGTTTTTCACTCTTGCGCGACCGGGCAGCTGCGACAACGTTCTCATAGATTCGTTCAAGGTTCCGGGTCTTTGCCTGCACATCAAGTTCACGCGACGCACGACACGATGCTTCCCGGCCGAGCTTTCTCCGCATTTCCTCATCGTCGTACAATGCAAGAAGTGAACGGGTTATTCCCGCTACATCCTTTTCATTGAGCAGAATTCCGTGAACCCAGTCATGAATGACTTCGGGAATGCCCGCATGTTGTGTTGTCACAACAGGCAGTCCGGATGCCATTGCTTCGACAATAGTTCCGGGAATTCCCTCCTTGTCGCCGCAGGCCTGCTTCGTGCTGAAGTGCACAAATACATCAGCATTTCTGTAGTACTCCAACAATTTCGGATCGAGATGCGGAACATATCCTGCGAAATGCACACGATCCCGCACGCCTGATGCATGCACTATACGCGTACATTCATCCAGCATCGGGCCCCTGCCAACAAGCGTCAGGCGGGCATCAATATCCGGCCTTTGCTTTCTCAGTTCCGAAAATGAACGAATAAGGTAATGCTGCCCCTTCTTCGCCTCAAGACTTCCGACACAGAGGATGTTGAATGTTGGTTTGCGATTATATGTTCTTTGCTCAAAGAGGAATCGTGTTACATTGATGCCGTGGTAGTGTACGACGATCTTCTCCTCGGGGACTCCCTGTACAATTGCATCACGCTTCATATCTTCCGACATCGCGAGGAAGCAATCCATCGTATTGAATGTTCGCTTCAGATACTGACGACCGAGACCGCCGTACATCTTCGGAAAAGCCGAGATATCATACCCGTAAAGAGACACCACGGCAGGGATGCCTGCTCTCTTGTAGATTCGTGCAAAGAAGGCCGCATCCACACCGAAGTGGAAGTGAAAGAGAGCCGGTTTGAAACCGGCAATCCACTCCGTCGCCGCAACCACTTCGTGATGAGTAAGTTTGCGCAGCCCAGAGTAGGCTATTTCGCCGACCGCTTTTCGAATCCCTTTTTCGTTCTCATCGATCACATACATGGGAGAAATGTCGAATTCCCTGTTGTCGCTGCGGTGATGGCACAGAACCACCGGCCTGAACGTTTGAAGCGTAGCAATCTGATTGCCGACGAACGTCTCCGTCGGCGCAAGGTATCCACGGATGCCGTGAACAACAACCGGCTGTCCCGAGCCGTCCATACGTTATTCCCTCATCATTGTTCGGTAAACACTTACAGTCGCTGCGGCAACTGCTTCGGATGAATATGTGGCGAGGGCTTTTGCCCTGCCATTACGTGACAGTGAGTTCCGCAGATCTCCGGATCGCAAGACGTCAGTCATCAATCGTGCCAAAGAATGCACATCTCCACATTCGAAAAGAAGGCCGTCCGTCCCGTTGTTTATCATGTCGGGAATTCCCCCCACCTTCGACGCAATTACAGGAAGTCCGCTTGCCATTGATTCCGCAACGACCATCGGCGTATTCTCTTGTACCGACGTCAAGACAAGCATTGCCGACTCGCGCATTAAAGCGGCAACGTCTTCTTGCGTACGCACGCCGAGGAACTCCACACCTGTGATATGCGCATCACGAATGTATCGCCGGATCTCGCGTTCGTATTCTTTGTCCTGGGTTTCGCCGACAAGAGAGAGCGTAGCGTCGGGAAAGTCCCGGATGACAATCTCGTGAGCCTTTATTGCATCGAGCGGGCGCTTGAGTCGTGTCAATGCTCCGACAAACAGCATACGCTGCAACTGGACGCCGCTCTGCGGCGATTCGAAAAACTTCGTTCGTACAGGATTCGTAATGTGATGCTTCTTCACACCGGCGGGCAGGAACCGATCCACATACGGGGAAATCGCAATAACCTCGTCGAATCGCTTCCGTATCCATTTCTCCAGAAGCGCATCCATTTGATGGCTCCAGTATTCGGGTCCCTCCCAGACACGCGATTCAACAGATTTGATGCCATGAACCGTAAACACCTTACGACTCTGATGTGAGGTAATCGAAGCGACTGCAAGAGCCATATTGTCCTGGCAATGCACAATATCCGGTTGTAATTTCTTCAATTCGAAACGGGCATTCAGGATGTTCGGCAGCACATGCGGACGCGTAAACCACCGGTTTGGAATTGCAAGAAAGTGATACGTCATGCCGTTACGCGCCTCAACCGTATGCCGGGAAATCTCACGGCACAGCGTGAAAATGTGGAAATCGAATTCCTCAACGTACGACTGCAATCCTTCAAACAACCCCGCCGTCGCCGTTTCAACGCCCCCCGTAAACGTTTTGCCGTCGTAGGGATAGTTGGTGAGAATGGCAACTCTTGGCCGCCGAACCTGGCCCGATTTCATCATCGTTGTACATGAACTCTCAAGAACCTGAATCACGTTTCAACCCCTGCCGGAATTTGTTCCACAACGGGCTCGGCATCCCCATGCCTCCCGGACAAAACGAGTCTGTATGCCCTGACGGTTTTCCCGGCAACATTCCGGGCGTTCCATTTTTTCAATGCTACATCCCGGGCATGTACTCCCATATTCATCCGCAGTTGCGGATCGTTCAAAAGCATGACGACGCGATTGGCAAATTCCCGTTCGTCTTCCGATTCCACCAGAAATCCGCTGACGCCGTTCTCCACCATTTCACCAACAGAACCGACACGAGAGGCAACAACCGGTCTGCCGGCGGCAAACGCCTCCGCAATGGCAACAGGGAGATTCTCATACACCGAGAAAAGAACTGCTAGCGCGGCTCTGCTCATTAGTCCGGAAAGTTCCGAGGCCGTCAGACTGCCGTGAAAAACAATGTCGTTCCGCAAAGCCGGATCGACGGAGCGCATGACCTCTTCGTAATACTTTGTATCCGGCGCCGGACCGGCTATGTCGAGAATAGCATCGGGTACACCCTGTTTTACAAGGCGGAATGCACGAACAATCCCCGCAACATTCTTTCGTTCAATGATCAGACCGGAGAACAGAATGCGTTTTGAGTCGGTAAGCGGCGGAGGCACATCAAAAAACTCCGAACGAATTGCATTCGGTATGGTCGCTATCGGCCCTTCCCTCTTTCCGGAACAAAACTCCCGGTCGAACGCCGAAATGGAAATCACCACGCCGGCATTCCGGATGACACGGTTGATCAATTGTTTCGTGAGTCGGACGCGCAACGGTCCGACAACCGGATTTCCCTTTTCTCGAAGTTCCGCCTCAAAGCTCCCAACACCGTGAATGGTAATGGCGCTCGGGTAGCCGAGTCGGGTCGCGACATCGCCATGAGTGTCTGTCCCTTGTCCGTGAACAATGTCCGGTCGAAATACCTTGGCAATTCTTTTTGCCTTCCGCATATCAACGATTGATCGTGTTGGCAAGGCGAGATGTCGTTGCCCGGCAAGGTAGTGAACAACTAACTTGTCGTTCAACCTCACAATCTCGTCCTTCCATCTGTCCATTCGAAAATTGACCACGCATACCGCCTCGACGAGTTCCGAATCCGACAGTGCTGATGCAAGAATTTGCGCCGCAGATTCCACCCCGCCGCGAACATTTCCCATGTACGGGAAATCGGAAACAAGCAGTATGCGCAGCGGCTTCATACTTCCTGTTCCTTCAACAAGCGATTCTCACGGTAGATGTTGAAGATGAGTCCCAGACTGACAAAGAGCCAAGAATAGGCAAGAGAATAGAATCTCATGTCGATCAGAAAGGCGTTGACGCCGAACGAAATCAGCGTTCCGACGATGACAGCAACAATCAAGCGATCTTCGGCAGGCAATTCCCTGAACCGGATGCCCTTGGGACTCAAGTTGAAGTAGATAAACAGCAGATACGGAATTGTTCCGAGAATGCCGAGTTCCGCGAGAATCGTCAACACGGTAACGTGCGAGGTATCCTTGACGATGTACACACCCCGTGCGTCGAACAAGTAGCGGTCTGAAAAATCATCGAATGTTCCCATTCCCCACCCGACAACCGGGCTGTCGGCAATCATGTGCAGGCTGGCCTGTGCCATCACAATGCGGAAGTTTGCATTTTCTTCCCCTGAAATCCGCTTCTGAACGTCGGGAGATACTGCCACAAGCACGCCAACAATCACAACCGACATTGCAACAAAGCCCGCAACCCGCAGCAACTTTGCCCCGACATCCTCACTCGTTTTGTACATGAGGTAGATGAACATCACAATCGCGCCGAGCCACACCGAACGTGTAAAGGTCAGGAGATTCAACAGAATCAGAAACGGTATACTCGAGCGGAAGACAAGCTTCGAAACAAGACCGTACCGAAAAGCAAGATAGATGAAGCCAAACAACACCTGGAGAAACACTCCAAGAACGATCGGCGTACCGAGAGATCCGCTGATTCTTCGCATCGAGCCCACGTCCACCCAATCAACCTTGGGATTCGGCGGGTACAATGTAGTGCCGCTTTGAATCTCATACATACTGAGCAGAACAACCTGCAACAGGTGAAACAGCGATGCAAATGCCAGCATCTTGAACAAATTGGAGTCGACGTCAACATTCTTCGCAATCAGATACAGACAATAGGGCAACAGATAGATGAGATAGATGTTGCGGAGGTCATCGTACCGCCCTTTCGTGGCGTAGAGGGAAGAGACAATAGCATACCCGATGAATATCAGAATGACAACGTCTTCCTTCCCCCATATCAACTGTTTTCCCTTTTTGAAGTAGTAGAACAGCATCACTACCGTCATCACCGGGATGAAGTAGTTGTGGGAGAAATTGCTCGCGATGTTTGACGAATCCGCCGATGCCAGGGGAACAAAGTACGGGGCAAATAGAAACCAACCGATAAACAGAAGCCGGATGTCTTTCATTGCGGCGACACAAACAGAGGCCATACACACCACGGCGAGTACGTCCATATTCAGATCAAGCAACCGATAGAAGTACAAACCCGCGCTCAGCAGCGTGATAACAAGAATCATGATATGTGTCCGGTAGGATTGCATGCTCGCGGCTATCCTGCCCATGGGTTTCGTGGAATCACAACCGCGAGCACTTCCTTAATCTCGCTCCTGGTGACAATTCGTGCCGCAATGAATCCGGCGCACAGAAGGGCAACCAACCCGAGTTTGATCAGCACGTGGGCGAAAGAGACGGTTCCAAAATAGTATGCCCCGACAAATCCGACGCAGACGACGCAAAGCACAATCAGATAGGCACGGCCCGGAAATGGTGAATGCGTGACGTACTTCGTCAAAACCCAACTTGATCCGAAGAGAATCACCTGTAACGCAATAAACGAGAGCGCTATACCCTCAAGCCCGAAGCGTGGAACGAGTGTGCTGAAAAGAGCGACCCCGCACGCTGCGCCGAAGGCGTACGCAGCCATCGTGTACGGGGTTTTCAGATGCGCTGTCACCAAAGCAAAATTCACCATAATGAAAGGCGTGGAAATGACATATCCCGCCGACAGCATGATCAACAGAAAAAAGGCGCCGTCACTGAACTCTTTGCCAAAAAGACCAAGCAGTTCCCTCGTGAACAAAATAATTACCAACGCAACAAATCCGCTACTCATTGCATTCAGACGTGAGAAGCGGGTGTAGGCCTCATCTGTTGGAAGACTTTTGCTGACGAGATTGCAGAAAGAAGGGTAGAATGATTTGTCGAATACCGAAGGAATCCAGGCCACAAACGCCGCAAACACCGCAGCGGCGCGGAAATATCCGAGTTCCCTCAACCCCAACTCGCGAAGAATGAAAACGGGGGCCGCATTCAGAATGATGAAATTGAATAACGTGCCTATGTAAACGGACAGCGTAAATTTCCAGAACCCCGCTGGTAAAAACCAACTGTGCGACACGCCGTGAACCTTGATATTCTCTTTCCGCAGATAGCGAACGGCAATGGCGAGCGCCAGAACGTTCGATAGCACAACGGCTGCAAAGATGTAATCGTATGAACCGGCACCTGATGTTGCCGTGACAAATCCAAGTCCCGCCATCAACCCGATATTCACGAGATAGAACCATGAAACAGCATTCTGGGAAAACGCGAGTATCGTGACCTCCATCTCGGATTGCAGAATCGCCCAAATCAGCACTTGTGCAAGCAGAATCGGCACAAGTACTGTCAGATACATGCCGGTGGAAATATCCAATTCACTCCGAAAGACCAGTTGCAGCACGGAAGGAAACAGAAGGCAGATTGCGAGAAAGCTCAGCCCGACAGCATACACGATAAGTGCATATGTCAGAACAAACTTCGGTTTCTGCCCGGCTGTAAGAGCCGGGAGATAGTTGACGAAAACGTTCGACGCACCGAAGACGAAAAAAGTCTGCACCATACTCACAATCAACATCAACAGGCTATAGAAGCCGAGAACCTCGGCTCCCATCCGTCCGAGTACGACGTTGGTGAAGAAGCCGGCGACCAGTGCTGATGCAGAGAGATACAGCATCCACTTTGCGCCACTAAACGTGCGCGCGAGGATTTCTTCGCGTTGCGACGATGAAGTTGTTGGAGAGCTGGAAATCATTCGGCCCGCATTAAAGTGGAAAACGGTGATTCTGTTTCATGGTTTCCCCTGAAGTGTGCGGGCCTCGCGGTGTGCATCGAATTGCAACAGGGCACGGCAAACAACCCATGAAAACAAACACCGGATAGAAGATACATCTTCGGATTCGTTATTGCAATTCGATACCATCTTACCAGTACATTGAACGAGCAACAGTGAAAAGCTCATCCGTTCTTGTAATCACACATGAGTGACAAGCCCGCACACTCTCCGAAACCCGCATGCTACACACCCACAACGCCATTGGGGATCTTTGGGAAATACGATTTGGAAGCGAGATCCGACACGGGGGGAACGGCGGTATCCAAGCTCCGCCGTCACAAGGAAACGATCTCACAGGCAAACTGTCTGGTTCACTTGCCGGTATAGTTCAACACTTGTGCAACCGCTGCCGTAACTATAGCCGCAGTGGTAACAACACTCACAACATCGCGCCACGTTACCCACGATGTATGGTCTATAAAAATTGTATCGCCCGGCTGCAACAGGATTTTTGCCTCGTCAAGCCGGTCGAGACGCTTCAAGTTGATGCGAATTTCCCTTGTCGAGATGAGCCCATCGCGCCGGCTGATCCGCGTAATGCGGACATCTTCCATATCAGCATCCTGAGTCGGGCCGCCGGCAAACGAAAGTAATTGAACCAGGTCAATTGTGTTGCCAACTTCATATCGTCCGGGATGCTGCACAAAGCCCCAGACATTTACCTGCATTGTCATTTCACCCGGCTTGGCAACGTTATAGTACGCTCCCGCTTGTGCGTTTGGCAATCCGGAGGAGAATCCGCTATTAATCGCTTGTGCATGTAGTTGAGATGAAGCCAGTATAACGGACGCAGCAAGCCCAATGAAACGTACAAGGCATGACCTTTTCATCATCGTAAAAAACCTTTTCTCGTGTTGTTGAATCATGAACGATGTCCCCGCGCAGCTTCTACTACACCACGTTTTTTGTTATTCTCGGTGTAGAAACCGTATCCGGATCGCGGATACGAAATGCCGTACGCCCTGCGATGATCAAAACGGTTCAGAACGTATTTCGGAGTTTTTCCGCCAACTGTTTCGATAATCTCAACTGACCGTTCCAACTCTTCCAAGCGCGTGGAGCCTGCTGCCACAACAATCAGAACCATATCCACAAGTGTGGAAAGTATGCTTGCATCAGCAACGGTCAAGATCGGCGGAGAATCAAGAATGATGACATCATATTCAAGTTCAGCCTGCTGTATAAGGTCGCGCATTTTGTCCGACGCAAGCAGATCCGCCGGCTGTGACGGCAATGTGCCGGCACTGAGTATGTGCAGATTCCTGATCGTGGAAAGTTGCACGACACCGTCATAGCCGACTTTGTCCTGCAACAATTCTGAAAGACCTGGCTGCCCGAAGAGGTCGAACATCCCATGTTGAACCGGACGACGCATGTTTGCGTCTATCAACAACACCATCTTGCCGTTTTGCGCATACGCAATCGCAAGATTCGCCGCTGTTGTTGACTTCCCTTCGCTGTGGTTTGCACCGGACACCAGGATGCTTTGAGGACGACGGTCGAAGGTCGGCACATATTGAATGGCAGTACGGAGTTTCTTGTACGCCTCGGCAACGGGAGAGAATGCATCAGCCAGTGTCAACAGGTGAGGATCGATAGGTCTGCCGTATCGGGACAGCACTTGCCTGCCTGCAAGTCGTTTTATTTCGTGGTCCATCGTCATGACAACTGCTGAGGGCGTGTACCCTTTCAACCGGAGGTCCTCGGGCGTGTGAATGCGCACGTCCCTGAACTCACGCCCGACGACAATGAGGACTCCCAAGAACAGTCCAGCAAGCACTCCGATGACAAGGTTCAGCATCATAATCGGGCTCGAAGGCTCAATCGGTACGGTTGCCTGGTCGATAATATCGATGTAGCCTATTTGTGATTGTTCCGAAATAGTTGCCTCATTCAGCTTGTCATTGAGCACAACAAAGAGTTTCTCGGCACTGAGCTTTCCTCGTTCCAGGCGGGCATATTGTATGCTTTTCCCGGGAATGCGTGAGAACTGTTTCTCGTATTCGGCAATTACTCGAGTAAGCGCATCCTTCTTGGCGCGTAACGTCTGTATTTCTATCTCCCCTTCAAGCAGTTTTTGTTTTACTTGCCGAACGTATGCCGAAGGAGTCAGACTTGCAAAATCGGGTCCGCTGCCGGCGGGAACGAGGGTTTGAATGTAATCCTTCGTTCGCGTCTTCAGCTTCTCTTCCAACTCCTTAATCTGCGCGTTTACCTCGCGGACTTTATCCCCGAACACTTCCTTCCCGGCAAGAGCAGGATTTTTCGACACAGCAAGATCACGCTGGACTTCAAGGCCTGCAATTTGTTCCTGCAGGTTCTTTATGTACGGATCACTCGAGCTGCCCATCGAACGGGCAAGTATCTGCTCTTGTTGCGGAATCTCCTGCCGGTATGACGTGACTGTCCGCTCCAGCGATTGAAGGGCAATATCCGTCGCGTCGCGGGTTGCCTCAAGCTGGGAAAGCTGGTCAATCAACTTTCTCGACTCGTTATCCAGCGAAACGATTCCTTTGTTTTCCATGTACGATTGAAGTGAGCCCTCCAGCATTTCCAGATGGGCACGCTGGTCGGCAACCTGCGTCTCCAGAAACTCACGCAATGCCCGTGATTTCTGACGGCTCTTATGAACATTCCGGTTGTAATACTCGGATGTAAACACATTTGCGAGCAGCGCAGCCTCGCGCGGGTTCTTGCTCTTTGCAATAATCTTGATAACATCCGACTCTCGTACAGTCACAAAATCGACGGATAATCCAAGCCGTTTCGTCACCTGCTCAACCGTCGCAACAGTACGTTTTCCTTCATCATCTTTTGCGGGCCGGATGATGTTGATGGGCTCCCGGGCTCCCGGGTCGATGTACATTTGAGAAATCAACCGCCGGGCAACGGATTCAGCCAGTGTTTGCGAGCGCAGAATCTCAAGCTCATTCTGGCGGATGTTTGTGACAATAGCACTGCCGATGGAGGGAATAAACAACCCGCCCGATTCCGGTGTTTGCGTTTGAATCAGCACCGCCGAGCTTGCCTGATACACAGGATTTTTGAGTTTAGTGAACAGGAACGCAGCAACGGCCATCACAACAACAGCGGACACAATAATCCACTTTCCCCGGAGAAGGACTGCAGGATAGTCGCGAATCACCGGCTGGGGCGACGGAACAAGTCGAGTTCTCTGTTCGTGTTCGGTTTTCATGGAATGGGTAGATACAGTCAAGATGTGTTGAGATGCTTCTGCGCTTAGCGCAGCATCAAGATGCGAAAAAAAGGAGGGACAAAAAGTTAGAGGTGTCACACTTGTACGTCACGTGAAGGGTGACGCGAGGGGCTTGACGCACAATGTGAGTCAGCATAAGAAATGATGAACAGAGATACGGCGCCACTTCCCGCGGCGCCGCAGACATTCTTACCGGAGTGGTTACTTCAAGAGCGTCATCTTACGCGAGGAATACAACCTGCCCGGAGAATCTCCATTCACGCTGTTTGCAATCAATCGCGCCACATACACACCAGTTGCAAGATTGCTCGCATCGAAGTGAACTGTGTACGATGATGCTTCCATCACCTGATCAACCAGCGTCGCCACTTTTCTTCCCAAGAGATCATACACAGAGAAATCAACAAGACTTGCTGACGGCAGCGAGAACCGGAATGTTGTTGAGGCATTAAAGGGGTTGGGGTAGTTCTGTTCCAAGGCAAATTGTGACGGCGTCATATCCTCAACTTGTGTCGTTCCTCCGGTTTGAAACCAGAGTGTGCCTGTGTACGGATCGCTGCTCGTTGTGGCGTCAATCGAGATGGAATCAAGCAGATTGTTGTATCCCGTCGCCGGTTCCCAAGTGCCTTGGTTAGCAAGCCGGACTGAATAGTCGGGTCGGTTGCGAAGGCTGTTCATTGGGTCGGGAAGATTGAGAAGCACTGTATACAATCCTGCCGGCATGTTTGAGGGAATACCGACAGTAGCGCTGAGAAGAACCGTATCGCCTGCCCCCCAGAATCGAGGATCAACCGGGAGCCTCGCAGAATACACAGTGCCATTGCTTCTATTCCTCAGACACAATTCGACTGTTCGAGGATTGTAGAGCGAGGCCCATCCGCTGTTAGTCAGTCGGGCAGTAAACATGAATTTCCCCATCCTCCTTCCCACTGACGTAAAAGTCGAATTCAACAACGAGAGCCTGTATCCGAGACGCCGCTGTATTTCCTCATAACATCCCCCCGAAATGAATCCGTTGATCACGGTGGCATGGTAGCCGCCGTTGAGATACGACCAGCGCAGTCGGGCCATTTCCCGAACTGCATTTGTACAGTTTGAGAATGCGCTCGGAGCGCATGTTTCTCCCCCAAGCGGAACAAACCGGTTGTCGAGACGGAGATATGGCTTTGCGAGTGCCGTATCGAGCCTGTTGTCGCGCCAATAAGTGCCGTAATCGTCAGCGCTTGCAAGGAAGCAATCATTGTGGTGACCGACTCTCGCGACGGAAGCATCCGTAAATGCCTGAGCCGGTGTTACTGCAGCGGTCGAGTCGTAAGGAAGCGAGAAAATTGCCTGTTTGTGCCGCGGATAGCGAAGCTGAGTCATTCTTTCGGTAGGCATGACAGAGATAATCTTGTTCAGAATCGTTCTCATATTCTGAACACTCTCATTCCCGTTGGAAGATGAGTGCCACTCACCCCACGCTCCGATGAATCCGGCCTGCAGGAATGCGATTACGTCCTTGTTCGCTTGCAGAATCGGCCTTAGTTGATCGAGATGACGAAGAATCACTACTATTGAGGCATCAGGCTCGTTCATCGCCGCGGAATAACAGAATCGGGGGATGATCTTCAAGCCTGCATTCCGGATGGCGGTGAAGTCGGCGCTGATGTTCTGCAAAATGCTATCGGGCAAATCAACAGTACGCCACTGCTTCAATCCGAAATAGCGGAATACCAATGAATGGGATTGCCTGATGGTTCGAAGACGGTTTGGATCGAGCTTGCGATACGGCGTAATTTGACCGGGCGTCATGCCCGTTTGTTCAAGCTGGAAAATGCCTCGCTCGGGATTCTGGAAAATCTCCGAAGAGGCAGTATACACCACGGATCGTGTCTGGCTGGTGGTGGAATGGAATTGAACAAAGAAACAGATGAGCAAAAGAGACAGAAAGGTAGCTCGTCCCACGATATCCTCCGCACATAATGAAACCCAAGAACTTCCCTTCGCTACGGCCATCGGTGGTGACGGCCATATCAGGTTACATGCAGAATATACATCGTGGTACAACTCTTCGCAAGACGTATTAACCACAATTCACTTAATTATAATTCATATCCGAGAACAAAGTAGAAGATCAACGGACCGTGACGGAACGGACGGGCGGGAACATCGCTGTCAAAGAAGAAGCTCTTCCCCACACCCAACACCGCTTGTCCGAGCGGCGTATCCAAAGCAAACTCCAGACCGACACCATGACGGAATGAACTCAGCTTGATTTGCTGGGGCGTAGCAGAGATCGATGCAAGATCGTACCGCGCGCGGAGGTACGAATCAAACACAAAATCGATGGGCAGTTTGTACCGGTACTCCAGGTTGAGCGCAACGAGTTGGCGGCCGCGTCTGTCATCTTCCCGCGTGCCGAACATGGATTCACGCCCTCCCAGGAAAAATTGCTGGCCGAGGGGCATCGTAAGATCGGCAATCCCGACCGTGAGACGAGGGCAGAACACGCTCCGCTCACCCCACGACCGGTAGCTCGCATACATGAACCTGATTGCGTTATAGCCGACATCACTCAACAAATTTGTTGAGGCAAATTCATACGAAAGCATCAACTGCTGGCCTGATGTCGGAAACGGGTAATCATCGCGTCCGTCAACCATTGTCCCGATTTTGAACAGAGAGAGCATGTAGCTCGATTCAAGCTCGGGAGTATTGTCCAGATTCCGGATTCGGGCCCGTTGCAGTGACCATTCCGCAGTCACGCTTCCGAGTCTCTGCAATGGGGCTCCAACAACAAGCCGTCCGCCAAGGCGAATATCAGAATATTCCCCCGCCCGGTCCCGTTCCCAACGGCTTGTTCCTGAAAATTTCGGGTCATCCACATACACATAGCTGTTGTGGACACTGGCAAACAAGCCGAGATTAAACGTGAACGAGCGGCTCAGGAGGCTATTCGACCTGAACTCCAAATTCGCCTTCCCGTTGCGTCCGCCGCCTGAAAGAGTGAAACCGAGATCGGTACCGATTCCTCGAAAATTTTCGTCACGAATATCGATAGTGCCCTGAAGTTTTCGTTCGTCGTCCGACCGGATGCCGAAGCGGATCAGTTGTGACGGCAATTCTGCAAGACGGATAGTCAGCCCCGGCGTCTTGTCCGCGTACGAAACTTCAAGATAGACGTACTCGAATACGCGTGTGCCGTTGAGATTGGTCAGACCTTGTTTTGCCTTCTCGATTTCAAACGCGTCGCCCGGTGCGAGAGGAAATTCGCGGAACACGAACGACTCTTCCGTCCGATCTCCCCCCCGAACGTGAAGGTATTCGATTATTCCCTCATTCAATTCAATATGCATCGTGCCGGTTGCTTCGTCGAATGACGAATGGACAATCCGAGCCAGGGAGTACCCGCGATTGCGATACAGTTTCAGCAAATTCTCCGCCGCTTCACCGCACCGGCGTTGGTTCAAGATCTTACCTAACAAAGGACGGAATTCAGCCTCAAGAGAGTCCGATGGAACAAGTGTGTTCCCTGTGAACCGGACACCGCGCAGAAGAGAATTCGGGTAGAGAGTAAAAACGACCTGTGTCGGGCGCAATTCCGGGAACACTTCAACAACAATGTCCCGGAAATTTCCGGTGGCGAACAACGCTCTGATATGTTTGCGGATTTCAATTGACGACAGTGTACCTTTGAACGCATCGTGCTTCAGTTTGAATGAAAGCGAATCGGGGGCACCTTCTCCACTAATCTCAAGTTGCACATCCTCAAAAACCCTGTTCTCACTGTCAGTTTCTGCACTATCCATTTTGTCAACAGCCCGCTCGTACAGCGCCTTGATTGAGTCAATCTGCTCCCCTGCCGATCGGTACCCCTCCTCAATCAACTCCTCAAGTCCTGTGAAGTCTGACGACAAATGGCGTCCGACCGAAGGCGTAATGGCGACATCCGCCTGTTTGATTTGCTCCTCGTTTGCCAACTGCATCATAATTCCCATGATCTGATCTGCAGTCTGCCACGGGGCTTTCAACTCATCGGCATTTCGAAAGCCGCTCGTTGAATTGACGGCAACGACAACATCACAGCCCTCCTTTTTCGCGACATCAACAGGAATGTTCGTTACCAATCCTCCGTCGACAAGTTGCATGGAATCTTTATTCACCGGACTGAAGAGCAGCGGCACAGTGGAACTCGCCCGCAAGGCTTCGGCAAGCGAGCCCCGATCGAGAATAATCCGGCTTCCGGAAATCAGATCCGTTGTCACTGCGCGGAAGGGAATCTTCAAATTGTCAAACGTCGGGTTCGGATGATACAATGCTTGCAGTGTCTGCTCGCTCAGAAAGTTCGTAAGCCGTTGACCCGATGAAACGGCATGCGGTATGACAGGCCGCAATCCCTGAAACCGGACAGTCAGGAAACTCCAGTCTCCTGCAATTTTTCTGTCAATGGGGAGATCCGTCCGCTTCGTTTCATCAGAAAAAGAAAGAACCTCGTCCCAATTTGTTGAGAGGGCGAGACTTTCGATATCGGCGCTCGTATAGCCCGAAGCGTACAGGCCGCCGACAATTGCACCCATGCTTGTGGCGGAAATGAAATCAACAGGAATCTTGTAATGTTCGAGTGCTTTCAGCACGCCGATCTGCGCAGCACCGCGTGCCCCTCCTCCGCTCAACACCAGGCCGATGCGCGGACGTTTCTGGGTCTTGAATGGATAGAGATGATTTCGGGCGTTCGCTGATGAATCAAACTGGGGACGGTACGTTATCTTCGTCTGTGAAGAAAGACCGGAGGGTACAAGCCATAGAATTCCGATGAAGCAAAGAAGAAGTTTGATATGAATTGCCAACGTGCTGCCACCATGAGAGGGTTGAATGTGCCATCAAAGTAGAAGTTTTGGGAAGGAAAATCAACGGCTTACGTGGAGACTCAGAACACAACAAAATCCAGGTAGAAGAAAATCAGAGGCGAGACAAACAGAAGGCTGTCAAATCTGTCCAACACACCGCCATGTCCGGGGATGAGAGCCGATGAATCCTTCACACCGGCATCGCGCTTCAGTAACGACTCGGCAAGGTCACCCGCCTGCCCGAATATCCCGACAATGCTGCCGCACACCAACGCACTCCCGACCGTCATATACGGGAGAAAGAAACTCTGCGCGACAAGAAACGTTGCCACGGCGCCCACATATCCGGCAACCGCCCCCTCCCATGTTTTGTTCGGGCTGACACGCTCAAACAGCTTGTGTTTCCCCAACAGCCTGCCTGCAAAATAGGCAAGAGTGTCACATACCCAGATGGAAACAAAAACCGTAATCACCGTTGCCCCTCCCCAATCGTACACCTGCCGCACAACTTCCGCGGGATAATCAATACCGTGACCCTCGAAATGCAACCACACCGGAAAGTCGGCCGGAATAAACAACTCACGTACGCCAATCAATGAGCCGAGAAAGAGTGAGACATAGCAAACACCGAACAACGTTGTTGCTACATTCAGCAATGCCGAGCCTTTGTTGCGGAACAATTCCAACAACATGATCAACGGAACGAAGATGAGGAAAAGAATGAGGAATAACTGGGCCATCGTTGGCATGGGCAGAGCCACACCGAACTGACCGGCAAATGTGAGGATGACGAATTGCAGTTTCTGCCATATGAACACGCACAACACAAGCGCGCCGAACACCAGTCCTGTAACAACTTGTGGAGCAGCTCCCTTTCGCGCAGCCAGAGTATAGAACTCGTTAAGCCCGAGCACCGCTATGAGCAGCACCATGCCGAAGAACCACAATCCTCCCCACCACGAAAATACAACAATCAGCGGAATGGAGACAAGGGCGACGAGAATGCGTTGCGTGAGGTTCTTCAATGGAACAGTCGATACGATGTTGTTTGACGGTGGAATGCCGGATATTGCAGCAGCCTGTCAGGCAGGGCGCCGCGTGATGCGTATAAGGTAGTAAGTTGCAGCTACAAAAACCACAGCGCTGAGAGTGATGTTCAAGAGAAGAGTTTCGGAATCGGGGAATGTGTCCGGTGAAATCGCAATGAAATTTTCGTCCAATTGAAGATAGACAACAACACAGGCGATGAAGTTGTTAAAGAAATGCGCTGCAATG
The DNA here is from genome assembly GCA_019637975.1 of Bacteroidota bacterium. Classification (NCBI taxonomy): domain Bacteria; kingdom Pseudomonadati; phylum Bacteroidota; species Bacteroidota bacterium. The sequence goes on from JAHBUR010000021.1 coordinate 71,888, forward strand.
GAAGTGACAATATTCTGCGTTCGATACACAACAAATCCGAAGTACACGCCAAGCACGATCAGCGGGATGAGCGTGAACGGATTGAGGTGGTATACTCCGAATACGATACCTGCGATAACTGCGGCAGTGAGTCCCCGCTGCGGCCGGGAACCGCCACCATCCTTTGTTCCGGATTCCTCCAACGTCCTCTGAATCAATCCCCGGAACAGTATCTCCTCGCAAATTGCGGGAGTGACTGCAATAACAAGGACCACAAACAAAAACTCGGGAAACGAGTGTGCAGATGTTAACATGCGATACATCCGCTCCATCATCTTCTTGATTTGATCAACAAATTGCTGAACAACCGGAGGAAGCTCAAGAGGTACCGCCTCCTGCAGCATAAGATATCCTTGCAGCAATTGCTGGAGCGCAAACACGGCAACAAGAACAAGAAGAACCTGGCCCGGATGAATAACGCCGAACCGGAACACATTCGTCCGGCCCGGGAAGCGAAGCCTTGCAAGGAGTATTGTTGGAATAAGAATGAAAAGAACTTGTCCGAGCATCGTCGCCAATCTTACTGCTGTGACGTTGGACTCGGCCATATCCATCCCGAACAACAGAAACGTAATGGCGCCGCCGACAATCTGATACAGGAAGAAGATCCCGACCAGTGAAACTGACGCGAACGCCCATGCCGGCATCCGTTGAAACAGTGATGAAACGGATTCAAACGTTGACGGTGGGGGAGATTGGAACGGGCTGTTCCCGCGAGGATTAGCGATGTCGTTCAATGGCTGCCGGTGTGTTCTGGTTGGAAGTACACATCTAACCCTGCTTCGCTTTGATCATCGCTGCCAACAGCGGAACCATGATCTCGTGATGTCCCGTGAAGTACAATCCCCTGCCACCATCCTGCGTCGGGCGGAGTTTGACATTCATTGTCGGACGGTAATGTGTGTTCATGTCGAAGACGGCGGTGGTAAACCCGCGCGCCGGCGTGCCGAGATTCCGCGCAACGGTGAGTGCCTTCAGAAACACTTCCGGCATAATCACAGCAGAGCCGATATTCAACACAACGCCGCCGCCCGTGAGCCCCTTACACAACTCACAAAGCGTCGTAAAATCCCTGAACGTGAGTTCGCCCGTCGCGGCACCATCCATCGTTGGCTGCTGGTGAATGATGTCCGTCCCGATTGCAGCGTGTACCGTTATCGGAATATTGAGCGAGTAGCATGTCGCAAGAAGGCTTACATCTGCGTTCGGAGCCGCAAGGTCGAGAAGCTTTTTGCCGAGCGCTTCGCCGTAGCCCATGTCGGAGTTCTTGTAGGCATCGCTCAGTGTTGTGTTCATCAACTCGCCCGTTTCCTTTGCCATACCAAAGCGCCCGTCCATCATGTTTGCGGCAACGTCTTCACTCGTTTGTCCCCACATTGCGGTTTCAACGTCGTGAATTGCAGCGGCGCTGTTCATGGCAACTGATGTGATGATATGCTTCTTGATCAGATCGATCAGAACAGGGGCTAATCCCACCTTAATCACGTGAGCGCCCATCATCACAATGACCGGCTTGCCATTCTTTCGTGATGTAAGGATGTCGTCAACAAGGGTCTTGAGTTCAGCCGCCATCAGGATGTTTGGCAGACTGTCAACAAACACCGCAAATGAATCGCGGGCTCCGTCGAACGGTTTGGCAAAGTCGTTTGGCGAAACCTTGCTATACCGGTCTTTGATGGAGATCGTTTTGATTTTGGATAAATCGGCTCTTTTGTGTTTTGCCATTTGCGTGCTCTTAAGGTACGGTGCGGAATGATACCGCCACACTATTTGATTCGTGATCTCAAAGGTCCGGCCAACCCCGAATACTGTCTCAACTCAACATCAATCGAGCCGACGACAACTTTTGTGTTTACGCGGATAGGGATCTTGCGTTCATCATCCGTCAACCAGATAACGATACGGCCTTCGGATTTGAAGAGACCTCCTTCTTTCACGAGCGGCTCAACAACGATTGTCTTGAATGTTCCTGCCGCTACTTCCAGTTCCTGCCGGCCTAGGAACTTCACTCGAAGTTCGTGGCTTGTATCCTTGTAGAAGTTGTACAGCGTTACGTAGTCACCCGGCTTCATACCGGAATACTCCAACGTGCGCGCATAGTAGAAGGCCGACATGATATCGTGAACGTATTCGGGAATAGGATGGTCGCCTTCCGAAGTCCGTGCAATGTTCCTTACTTGATCGAAATCGGCTGTGAAATCACGGCGGTACGTTCCTTCGCGGATATGCTGCTCAAACCGCAAGGGAGCGATCGCCTGCGAATCAACAAACGTCAGATACTGGTCGCGTACTTCATAAATCCAGTCAAAACTCTTGAGCGATCTCACTGTGAATTCAACGCGATAGCATGTTCGCCCGTCAATCGTCTCATATCTGGGAATTGCCATTACTGCTTCACCGGCGGTAATCGGCCCGTAGCTCACATCGAACACAAGCCGTTCGCCCACGGTAAATGCGGTATTCTCAACCGTTCTCCACTTGAACCTCTTGAGTGAGTCCTCGACCGCCTTCGCAAGGGAATCCGCCCGACTGAGGGAATCGGCCAGCACTTTCTGGCGAGCAATACGTCTCAACGAATCGGCCTTTGCGGCGGCGGCAATACTGTCGGCGCGGACTTTTGCGGCAGCCGCTGCTTTTGAGGTTGTCGCTTTCTTCTTCGTCGTTGTTTGAGGATGAACAACGGCTGCTGCCATCAACAAAACAAGAACAACAACAACTCCGGACTTAACCTGCATGCACGGTTCCTCCCTGCTTCGTCCGGTTCAACAACGACTTGGCGGAAGCAAAAACCTGGTCGACCGTAATGGTTGCCATACATGCACACGTTGTCTTGTTCTCGATGCAGACATTGCAGTCAACAGGCCTCTCGGGTACAAAGACAATTTTCTTATCTGTGTACGGCCCCCACCGCTTTGCGCTCATGGCAGTGTGCTGCGGAAACAATCCGATTACCGGAGTTCCCATTGCCACAGCAAGATGCAGCGGGCCGGTGGAATTCGACATGAATATCTTTGCAGAACGTATCAGCGCTGCAAACTCCTTGATTGAAAGAGCCTCGTTCAAAGCAACCGCTTTGCCTTCAGACGCCTGAACAACCTCTGCAATTTTCCCGGTTTCTCCTTTGGTTCCCGTCACAACCACACGCAAGCCCAGTTCCGAACCGAGTTTCGCGGCAAGAACGCCAAAGCTGCCAGGCGGCCATTCCCTCGCAGAACCGCCGCTGCCCGGATGGATAACGGCAAATGGAGCATCCGCAACTCCGGCGGCCTGAAGTACCTGCCGGGCTTTTTCTTCCGCTTGTACAGGAACATCAACAACAAACTCGGGCCGGAAATCGTTCGGGAGCGTACAGTCGAGTTCCTTCAGCAAATTAAGATTGTACTCAACCTCATGACGCTTTGCATCTTTGCGATGTTCGTATACTTTTCTGTTGAAAAGAAAGGAATACAGACGATACCCTGTTCCGATTCGCAGCGGAATGCCTGCCCGAAACATCAACCATGCAAGCCGGAACCGCGGATACACAACAACCGCTGCATCGAACTTGCGTTCCCGAAGCACCGTACACATTTCATTGAACGGTATCAGCCCATGCGAAGGTTGTACAGGATTGCTGTTGCGATCATACCAGATCAATTCATCGACGTACGGGTTTCCTTCGAGTACTTCGCCTGTATAGCGTCGCAGCAACATGGCAATATATGCATCGGGGAAACACGAACGGAGGGCGGGCAACATCGGTAGCGTGAGAATCACATCGCCGAGGCGGTCGGTACGGACCAGAAGTATGCGTCGTATCGTGTTCGACGCCCCTTGTGTGGTTGTAAAAAGCAGAACTGGACTCCGAGTTGTCAGAAATCTGAATGAAAAGATAGGCCTTGCAGGGGTGAATTGCAACCAACGCCCGGCTTGTCTCAAATACAACGATCTCTGCGTTGACCGCTTTATTACGAGACCGTCCGCTCGCCGGTCAGCCCGAACACCTCCAAATCCTTCTTCTCACGCATCAGCAGTTGATGATGTTCAATGAACGGGCGTACATCTTCCTGTCGAGCAGCGGCATCTTTCATCAGACGTTGGTTCTCGACAAGAAGGTGTTCGAGTTCGTGACGTCTGAGAATGATCATGCAGCGTTCGGCAACCTTCGCGGGATCGGCTTCCTCCGGCACACCATCCAACTCCTGCCATCCCTTGCTCAATTCATACTTGCTGAACGTGATATCTGCAAGAAACCGTCGCAACTCGGCATCGTCAGTCTCGTCAACAAGCACATTGGCATTCCAGGTTTCCTTCTTCTCACGATGTGAGAAAATCATATCCAGAACGTGATGAACCCGGGGATGCAAAAAATGGTGTGGAGTAACGTGCGTGAAAATAAACTCGACCATCTCGTCGCCGTGTTCAAGCATGAGTCGAAGAAGATCACGCTCAGCCGGCGGAACAGATTGCTGTGTCTGAACAGGTCGGGGCCCGGCTTGAGGCTCAGAGTCTGAGTTCTGGAGTTGTGTCTCGCGTTGCCGCTCGAATTTCTCCCGGGTTCGTTCCTTGCCGATAATCTTTTCCAACTCACGGTACAACGCTGATTCGTAAATGCCGTACCGCTCCGAAAGGCTCTTGATGTAGAAACTCCGCTTCAGTTCATCCTTCATCTTCGCAATTGTTTCAACTATTGAGCGAACCGCCTCGGCTTGCCCTTCAGGAGTGTCAAACAATCCCTGGGACTTCAGCGAAGTTGCTTTGAAGTCGAGAAACGATGCGGCGTTTTCGAGCAATGTGCCGAATGCCTTTCCTCCATTCTTCTTGACAAACGAATCCGGATCGTCACCTTCGGGAAGCGCTGCAACACGAACATCAAGCCCCTGCTCGAGAATAACGTCAACGCCACGCATTGTTGCCTTTGAGCCTGCGGAATCGGCGTCATAGACGAGAGTGATCTTCCTCGCATAACGTCCTATAAGGTCGATCTGTTCTTCTGTCAGAGCCGTGCCGCTTGAGGCGACAATGTTCTTCATCCCTTCCTGATACACAGAAATCAAATCCGCGTAGCCTTCGACGAGAATCGCGTACTCGTGCTCGCGGATTGCTTCCTTTGCCTGAAAAATTCCGTAAAGGCTCCGGCTCTTCGAGTAGATCGGTGTTTCGGGAGAATTGATGTACTTTCCAGGAAGCGGATCATCCTCACGTAACTTCCGGGCGCCGAATCCGATTACCCTGCCCGTCACGGAGAAAATCGGAAACATCGCCCTCCCGCGAAACCTGTCGTAGTAACCCGACCCGTCTTCCCGTTTGATGAGAAGCCCAGCCTTTTCCATCACATCAACCGGGATATTCTCATGTTGGGCAAACTTCAGCAGTGAATCCCAACCGTTCAATGCATAGCCCAGCCCGAATGAACGAATCGTCTCTTCTTTGAAGCCGCGGTGCCGGAAATACTCCAGCGCAAGCTGCCCCTCAACAGTATTCATCATGTTCTCATGGAAGAAGCGTGCGGCGGAGCGGCATGCATTGTAAAGCGCCTCGCTTTCGGTGGTTTTCTCCTTGTTGTCAACTCCCTCTTCGGGAAGCAAAATTCCCGCGCGTTCGGCCAGCGTTCTGACAGCTTCGACGAATGACACCTTCTCATGCTCCATGACGAACGTAAAAACATTCCCTCCAACTCCGCAACCGAAGCAATGGTACATTTGCCGCTCAGGACTTACGTTGAACGACGGAGTTTTCTCCGTGTGAAAAGGGCAGAGACCGAGGAAGTTCTTTCCGCGCTTCTTAAGCCTGACGTAGCCGGAAATGACATCGACAATATCGGAAGCGCGCCGTACTTCTTCGATTTTCGATTCGGGAATTCGCATGGTGTCAATCTACTGAACGGGACTGTTTGAAGCAATTCTCTTGCTCTTGACAACCCCCGCCTATTGCCGTATCTTTTGCAGGGGTAAATCGAGAAACCACAATACATTTGGTGAACAGGATGCGAATTCTCGCTGTCGAAGATCAACCTGAATATCTGGAAATGTTGGAAGAAGTCATGAATGCCGTCGGGCACACAATTACCATTGCCACCGACGGATTTGAAGCACTCGAAAGGCTGCAGCAGGAAAAGATCGATGTGATCGTTTCAGACGTGAAAATGCCGAACATGGACGGCGTTGAATTTCACAAGCGCGTGCGGGCCATGAAAGAGTACGCAAACACGCCTTTCATTTTCCTGACGGGCGTGAAGGAACTGGACTCCGTCAAGGAAGCGTGCAAGGCCGACTGTGACTTGCTGCTTCAGAAGCCGTTTCCGGTGGATAAATTGTTAGAGATGTTCTCAGGTCAGATGAAATGAAATGCGCCTTCCCGGGTTGCCCCGGTGAATACGAGGACAAGTTCATCACACACAAAGTCGAGCAACCGGATGGAGTTGCCTACATCGACAACGTCCCGGCAAAAGTCTGCCTCTTGTGCGGCGATACGATTCTTGCCTCGGAAACAATGAAACTCATAGAGGAAATCCTGAAGACGGAACCAACGTAAGGCATCTTTCTCTCCCGCAAAAAAAAAGCCCGCCGAAGAACTCGACGGGCTTTTGCATTCTCAAAGCCTCCCTTTCAAACCTGCATTTTGTCTGGCTCGTATACTGTTTGCTTTTTGGCCTGACGTTTCTTACGCATATGTCGCTTCTCTACCGACTGTGAAGAATCGGCAGGGTCTTCAACATCGGGATACGTGTAAATGTCGTACTTGTAGTTGCGGAGAATAATCTGATTGCCGTTGCGGCCGAGAACATACTGCGGCAGCAACGGGATCTTCCCTCCTCCACCCGGAGCATCAATAACGTAGTACGGAATCGCCAACCCCGATGTATGGCCGCGCAGTTTGTCCATAATCTCCAGCCCGACACTCACCGGCGTACGGAAATGGTTGGCACCTTTCGTAATGTCCGCCTGGTACAAGTAGTACGGACGGACCCGCATGAAGAGAAGCTTGCGCATCAGTTCAAGCATCACGTCGGGATTGTCATTCACCCCTTTCATCAACACGGCCTGGTTGCCAACGGGAATACCGGCATCGGCGAGCATTTCACACGCCTTCTTTGCTTCGGGCGTACACTCCCACGGATGGTTGAAGTGTGTGTTGACGTAGATGGGATGATACTTCTTGAGCATATTGACGAGCTTCGGCGTGACACGCTGCGGCAACACACACGGCATTTTCGTGCCGAGACGAATAATCTCGATATGCGGAATTGCTCTCAGGCCAGAAATCACCCGCTCCAAATTCTGATCAGTCAGCATCAGCGGGTCGCCGCCTGAGAGAATGACATCCCGAACCTCCGGGCGGGAGGCGATGTAGTCGATTCCATCCTGAATATACTTCATGTTGATTTTGGTGGAATCGCCAACCTTCCGCTTGCGTGTACAGAACCGGCAATACATCGAGCATTGGCTTGTCGTCAGAAACAAAACACGATCAGGATACCGGTGCACGATGCTTGGAACGGGGCTGTGGGCATCTTCGCCGAGCGGATCTTCAGGCATGCCGTCATCTTCCAACTCAACGGCATCCGGAATACACTGGAGCCAGATCGGATCTCCCGGATAGCGAATCAAACTCAAGTAGTAAGGATTGATGCGAATGTGGAAGAGTTTGTTCAGCCTCTCCGCCAAATCGCCGTCAAAACCAAACCGCTCAACCAAATCCTTCCCGCTATCAACACTCTGTCTCAACATCTCCTGCCAGAGTTCCATGCGTACCTGTTTTCCTCCGTGTTGTTATAGATATTTGCCGAACACGACTAAACTGTCGCCCGCCCGGTAATAGTCGCGGATTCGGGCCAGTTCCTGGTAGCCGGCTTTGATGTAGAACATCCGTGTCTTGTCATAGCGCGGAGTTGATGATGTCTCCGCGATCACCAACGTGCCGCCTTTCGAGCGTATCAGTTCCTCGGCATGTGCGATCAACGTTCTGCCGATTCCTTTTCCATGTACCGAAGGTTTCGTTGCAATCCAGTATAAATCAAACGTCGAACCTGTCGCCGGCGTCGGCCCGACGCAGTAGTAGCCGAGTATGTCGCCGTCGTCATATACGCGAATGATGTAGTCTTTTTGATTGGGATTGTTCAATACGGTGTGCATAAGCTCGAGGGCTATGTCAATCTCATCCCCATTGAACACCTCTGTTTCCATCAGCAGTTGGCGAAGAGGCTGGATGTCGGTCGGCTGCAACGGGCGGATTGCCGTTTCGGCGAGTCGAGGCACAGACTTGACCGTGGCTGTCGGATTGTTATTGGACGCGTTCAAGTGCAATCTCGACAATCTTGCCGATAATCTGGTGGAAGGAGAGGCCGTACACTCTTGCAGAACGGGCAAAGCCTGCGTCGTCTGAAATGTCGGGGTTCGGGTTCACTTCCAAAACATAGGGCACGCCGTCATTTGAAAGACGGAAGTCCACACGGGCATAGTCGCGGCAGCCGATAAGTTGGTAACATTTCAGCGCCGTCTCGCGCAACTCCGTTTCGATTGCCGGAGGCAACTGTGCAGGACAAACACCTTTTGTTCCTTCGTACTCCACTGTTCCGTTCATCCACTTCGCCGCGTAGCTCACGATCTTGTGCATGCCCGGATTGAGGCCCGAGAAGTCTATCTCTGAGATGGGGAAAATAATCGGTCGCTTGTTCCCGAGAATAGCAACGTTAAACTCCCGCCCCTCAATGTACTGCTCGACGAGTGCCGGCTGGTCAAACTCGGCCCAGATGTACCGTACGAGTTTGCGGAGTTCAGGCAACGAATACACAACCGACTTGTCGGAAATGCCGACGCTGGCATCTTCACGCGAGGGTTTTACAATCAGCGGGAAGTCCATGCCATCTTTCAGCACGATCTTTTCAGCTACTTTAAACACCTGATGACCCGGGGTTCTGATACCATTTGCGGAGAGAATCTCCTTCACGCGGGGTTTGTTGAGGGCCGTTCCCAACGCAAGCGGGCCAGCCCCCGTGTACGGAATCTTGAACAACTCATACATCCCTGCAACGTTCATTTCAAGGATGGCCTCGTTCTCGATGCATTCGACAAGGTTGAAAATGAGGTCGGGCTTTTCTTCCCGAAGAAAATCAATGAGGCGCTCGACTTTGCTGTCAACATTGAAAACGCTGCATTTGTATCCGAGCGTCGTCAGTGCATCCTTGATATCATCCATCTCCTCAACAACACCGATCTCTGAAAGATCGACGCCCGCCGGAATACTGGAGACCTTGCCGCCGATGCCGGAGATGGCGAGCCCTTCTTTCAACTGCCCGTTCTCCGAAATGTACTTGCGGCCCTCCTCTGTTCCGACAACCGGCTCGTTGTACAATATCGCTATGCGGGTCTTCTTCCTCATACTGTCTCCACTATTGGTGTTGATGTTATTGAGTGGGAATTGCGACTTCGTTTGCCTTGGTTATCGGG